>PLTD01000070.1 GCA_003165335.1 Rhodospirillales bacterium
GCGCAGCCAAGGAATCTGGGTATAGGCAAGGATTCCGCGCCAAGAAATTGGCATTGTCAAAAACAGGGTATCAAGCCGCGCGTCATCGAAGCCCTCGCCAAGATAGCGCCCCGTCGCCACCAACACCCGCTCTTCGGTGTCCGGGATCGTAGCCAGTGATTCGGTTGCCGCCCGCGACTGCCGTGCCCCCATGCCGCCATGGAGAACAATGACGTTCTTCGCGAACTTCGACAAACGGCCAGCCAGTAGCTCGAGGTGATCCTTGCGTTCGGTGATGACCAGTGGCGAACGGCCGGCTTCAAGCGCCAATAGGATATCGTCGAAGATCAGGTCGTTTCGCGTCGGATCTTGGCCAAGCTTTGCATAAAGTACCTGGATAGCGGGCTTTTCATCAGGATCGCTTCGGGCGAGCCGGAAGTCCGTTCGCCGAAAGACGACCTTATGATCGAACGGCCGGAGGGCTGCCTGCTTATTGGCATCCACACGATGGCGGACCGGGCCGCATTGCATGAAGATAATGGGGTGATGGCCGTCCTTCCGTGTCACTGTCGCGGATAGGCCGAGTACGTATTGAGCCTTGGTCGCGCGCGCGCCGGCCGTTCAGGGTCGTAATCTGTCGAGCTATGTCGTAAGTGCTGGTGATCGTATCGTGCCTTTCAATCGAGGGCGCCTCCGCCTATTCTATTTCGATCCGACACCAGTCTTCGGCCGGCTATTTAACTGAGCCGTCAGCTCGCTTATTTCCAAGAGAGCTGATCCTTCGGAAGCTTGCCGCTCGGATCGAATACAGCGACTTGATGTGGCGGCCCCTCGCTCCAGGTCCAGAGAACAAGATTGTGGTCGGCTTCGGTGGCGCCGGGGGCAAAACTCGGCACGAGGATGCCGGCGCATCCGTCACTCAGCAATCGCCGCGCGATCTGCCAGGTTGGCGGCTCCTTGCCATCGGCGAGGACGGTAAACCACGCGCAGGCCATGTCCTCAAAAGGGACATGCTGTTCGGCCCGGTGTTCAGCGGTGCGAAGATCGACAATATGGTCGCAATCGACGTCATATGAGCAAAGCACGCATGGTTCGATCTTATGCGCAAATCCCTGACTGGCTTCCTTGATCGCTGTAACCGGGTCAAGCGCCAAATAAAGTGCCGGCGTGCCCTTAGGATTGAACCGGGCACCGCGGATGGCCGCGCCGTCGCCGGAAATTGGTTTGAACGCCCACCGCGGATCGTGCGCGCGGTAGCACGTACCCTGAAATCTCAAGCAAAGCCACCCATGGCGAGATGATCGAGGTAGTCCCGCACCGCGACCGCCTGGCCCGACTTCACAAGCGACTCCGCCGTCCGGTCGCCGAACGCCGCGATCGGCTGTGCGCGATACCACGCCATCGCTTGCTCCTTACCACCGGCCCAAACAGAAATCCGGCTCACAATTTCGAGCATCTCGCGGATACGGCTCTGGGTTTTCGCGGCGTGGGTACGGGCCACTTTGTGGAAAGTCTCCCGTCCAAGGCCGACCGTTTCCGCAAGCTGTCCCTTCGACATCCCGAAACTGTCCGCGACACGCTGTACGACGACATGGCCGCCTTCGTCGATGAAGGCGGAAATCAGAGGCGCGCCTGGCTTGGTAATGACAAACTGCCCTGTCGCGGCAGCTCGCTTCACCGATGCGCGGCCGGCCCTCGCTCGCTTCACAGCCGGGGTATCCTTGAGAACTTGGGACATGTCCGCTCCTTTGCCCTATAATCCAGGCAAACTGTACGCCCAGTGATATCCTTTTTCAAGCTCGGCTCTCGAAAATCCAGCTACACTGGTCCGACGCTGTCTATCATGGGTCTGCGCGAGCGGGGGCTAATCGGTATCATGGCCCGTAGTGCGCCGCACCGGGAGATTGATCGATGAAACGAGCTTTGATTGCACTCATGTTGGCCGGCGCCATGACACACCCGGCGTTCGCTGCTTTGAAGCCGGGCGACAAGGCGCCGGCCTTCGATGCCAAGGCATCGCTGGCGGGCAAAACATTCGCATTCTCGCTCATGACGGCGCTTAAGAAGGGCCCGGTGGTCGTCTATTTCTATCCCGCCGCCTATACCAAAGGCTGCGATATCGAGGCCCATACCTTCGCCGAAACCAAGGAGAAGTTTGATGCCGTCGGGGCCACCATCATCGGCGTATCGAACGACAAAATCGCGCGTCTTAATCAGTTTTCTGCCGACCCCGATTATTGCGCTGGCAAGTTCCCGGTGGCGTCGGATGCCGATGGCAAGATCGCAACCGCGTACGATTTGAAGATCACGGCTGCCAAGGAGGGCGTCAAGGATACACATCCACCGACAAATACCAGACGGTGACGCAGGTCGCCTTCCAATGCTTCCGCGACAGCGCTGAGCATAGCCAACAGCTGGCCTTGAATGCTGCTCATCGCAGAATCCTCTCCGCAAGGCGGTCCCCCGCCAAGCCCGCTTCGCGCTGGTTGCCTTGCGCCGCCATGGAGGACGGTGAAGCAGCGATTGTCGTGCGGGCTTTGAGCAGGGCGAGCGTCTGTCCGGGATGCGGTGCCAGCTCGGATCGTGTTCATAGCCGGTACCGTCGGCGTCTCGCCGATTTGCCGATCGCCGGTCACCCGGTGCGGCTGGTGGTGATGGCGCGTCGGTTTTATTGCGCCGCCGTGTTATGCGGCCGACGCATTTTCGCCGAACGTTTTGATAGCAGCCTACTCGCGCTATGGGCGCGGCGAACGTCTCTGCTTGATCATATCGTACACTATCTCGGGCTTGCCTTGGGCGGTCGTCCCGCGGCGAACTTTGCACGGCGATTGATGCTGCCTGTGAGCAACGACACGCTGCTGCGCGTCGTGCGAAGGCGCGGTACCCCGCGCTTTCTGCCGCCGACCGTGGTCGGTGTCGATGACTGGGCGTGGAGGCGTAACCAGCGTTACGGGACGATCATCTGCGATCTCGAACAGCGCAAGACAATCGCGCTGCTGCCGGATCGCGAACCGGCGACAACGCAGCTCTGGCTCTCGGATCAGCCGCAGATAGAGGTCGTCGCGCGCGATCGGGGCGGCGGCTATGCGCTCGCGGCAGCCAAGGCCCTGCCGCACGCCGTACAGGTCGCCGACCGCTGGCACTTGATGGAAAACGCCAGCCACGCATTTCTCGACGCGGTGCGCAAATCCATGCGACAGATCCGCGGTGCGGTCGGCGCGGCCACAATCAATCCTGAACTGCTGACCTCGGCTGAGCGCATCCAATACGACGGATTCCTGCGCCGCGAAGAGACCAATGCGGTGATTGTCGGCATGGCTAAGAATGATACTCCGATCAAGGAAATCGTGCGCCGAACCGGACACAGCCGCGGCCTCGTCAGAAAGGTGCTGCGCGGTCAGCGCTCGGACCTGTTCCGGGTCCGGGAGAGTTCGCTCGAGCTACATCTGCCATGGCTCGACGAACAATGGGCGGCCGGACATCGCAATGGCGCAGAGCTCTGGCGGCGCCTCAGGAAGCAGGGATTCCGCGGCAGTTCGCGGGTCGTCTCGGAGTGGGCGACGCGGCGCCGGCGGGCGGAAAAGGCGGACGGGGCGCTGAGCCGAACGCCGTCGGCGCGGACTGTCGCCAGGCTCCTGACCTTCGAACGAGACGACCTCTCGAAGGCGGAAACCATCACGGTCGCCGCGATTGAAGCTGGTGTGCCCCCGCTTGTGGAAGCCCGCGAGATCATCGCGGCTTTCCAGGCCATGATCCGGAAGAAATCACTGGCCGATCTCGAGCCATGGCTGGAGCGAGCCCAAACAAGCCTGGTCGCGTCGTTCGTCAACGGCGTCGTCAAAGACAAAAAGGCGGTCAGCGCCGCGATTACCTCGCCTTGGTCAAATGGCCAGACCGAAGGTCAGATAACGAAGCTCAAGCTCGTGAAGCGCCAAATGTACGGTCGCGGAAAGCTCGATCTGCTCCAAGCCCGGGTAATCGGCGCCGGTTAGGGACGGCACCATCAAATGTGCGTCAAAGCCAATTTTGAACGCCGATCAGCCCCCTAATACTACTGCGTCATTAATG
>PLTD01000165.1 GCA_003165335.1 Rhodospirillales bacterium
TCGGGCGGCGCGGTTTCCGCGGCCGACCTGCCGGCGATGCCGGTCAAGGCACAGGTGCAGTCGTTCGACCAGCGCTGGCAGGTGACCTTCAACGACGAGGTGCAGTATTACAGCTGGGACAGCTCGCAAGGCTATCCGCACCTTCCGCTGCAGCTTCCCGCCGATCCGAAGGGACCGGGCCACGGATCGCAGGTCTACAATCCCTACGGACTGCAGATCGACGGCAAGGCCACCGATGATCTGCAGGTGCAATTCCTGGTACGGTCGGGTTACGTCTGGTCGAGCCAGACCACCGGCGGAGTGTCCACCTCGGCATCGACCCCGACCGACACCACTTTGGGCACGACGCTGACCTATAACGGCATTGCCGGGATTCAGCCGTTTGCATCGCTCAACGTCAACGCGCCGACCGGCAAGACGGTCCTGATGGGCAACAGCGCATTTGCCCGCCCCGATCCGGACCTGTCGGGTGTGCCGACCTTCGGCGAAGGCTGGAATATCGGCCCGACCATCGGCATCAACGTGCCGATCACGGCCCAGATGGTGGCCTCGTTCAGCACCGGCTACACCTCGCGCGGCACATATACCCGTGAGGGAGTGATCCCGCTCGTCGGCGCCCAGGGAACAGACTCGATCAAGCCGGGCAACGACTGGACCGTGAACACCTCGCTCGCCTATCAGGCCAGCGGCCTGACGTTGCAGCTCTCCGGTACCTACGTCCTGGAGTCCGAGACATTCATTGATGGCGTTCCGCTCTACAAGACCGGCGACCGCATCACGGTCTCCGGCGGCGCGGGCTACACCTGGACCCCGGCCTGGTCGTCGCAGCTGACCGCATCTTTCACTCACATCGACAGGAACATCGTCCAGAACCTGTTCGCGCCGCCGCCGCTCATCGTCGAAGCGGCGAACTCGAACAGCAACGTCACCCAGCTCGTGGCCTCGACGACCTACACGCAGGGCAGCTTCGCGATCGGTCCGACCGCCGGCTTCACCTATCGCGACCACAACGATTACGATCCGACGTCGGCGACATTCCTGCCGGCCAAGACCAGCTATTCGGCCGGCGCCATGGCCCAGTATCTCGTCAATCAGATGGCCAGCCTTTCGCTGCGCGCCGAGCATCGTTGGGTTCACGAAGACATCAATCCCGACAAGATGATCGGGATTTTCGGAATCCTGCCTGGATCCGGCTTCCCGGCGATCTCGTCGACGGGGTGGATGGTCTCGCTTGGTGGAACGATCAAATTCTGAGGGATACGACATGCGGCAAAGCTCGATCCTCCTGGCCGGCACGATTTGTCTTACCGCGCTCTTGCCGACGGCGGCGTCGGCGGCGCAGGCACGATGTCCGGAGGCGCGCACGATAACCGGCGAATGCGTCAACCCCGCCATCACCCAGGCGCTGCGCAATCAGTCGATCGCCTACACCCAGCAGAAGTTGTCCTACACCGCGCCGCCGCGCCTGCCGAGCGCGGACTTCGGCGTGCTGATCGCGCGCGACTGGAACGAAATGCTCAACCTGTTCACCTTCCCGCCGGTCGGTCCGGCACCGACGACGAACCGCAGGCCGTAAATGCCTGCAGCTTGAGCACGTGTCCGTTGACGCTAGTTGAACCTGTTAATGAGTCTGACAGACAGAAGATTTTGAAGAGAACTTTGAAATAACCCGCGTCTCGCGGAGCCCGTTTGTACCTAGGGTAGCGGATTTGAACACGCCATATCCATCCCAAACAGGGAAACAATTGTCATGACGAAATTCATATCCGCCTTGCTCGCCGGATCGCTGCTTGCAACGACCGCTCTCGCGCAAACAAACCAGATCGGCAAAGACCAGAAACAGGTCAAGCAGGACGAATCCAAACTGGGAACCGATACCCAGAAGTTCGATGCGGGACTTCAGCCCTATCGCAACGACGAGAAGGCGGCGATCGAACAGCGCGGAAAGAACCAGACGGCGAACAAGAAGGCTGCCAAGGCCGGCCAGCAGGAAACGCAGAATCTAAATCAGTACAATTCGGACGCCAACAAACTGAAATCCGATCAGCAAAAGCTGAAGCAGGATCAGACGAAATTCAACACCAGGACCACCATTGTCGCGCCGGTTGTTGCTCCGCAGCCCGTCAAGCACTGACGGGCGCGCAACAAACGCCGTCGTTCGCGATCCGGCAAGGCGTGCCGGTTGAATTGGTCGGCGCGACCGGGAAACGAGAAACTGCAAGCGCCATGGCCCGCATCCGGGGAAATCCAATGTCGACTTTCACCAACAACCCGAAATTGGCTTATCTCGCGTCCTGCCTGTTCGGAAGCANNGGCCGCTGATATGGCGCCAGTCAAATCCACGAAAGGCCAGGACCATGCTGAAATTCCTATGCGCCGTCGCGGCCGTGTTCGTCGCGTCCTCCATGCTGGGCCCGGCGGCTCATGCCGCGGACCCCGGATATTGCGCGCATTATGCCAGCCAGGCCATCTGGCAGTTCAATCGTAATCGATCGATACCAGGTTGCTTCCATGGAGCCGATGGTCGCTGGAACGCCAACTACGATGTCCACTACGGCTGGTGCATCAGCGCACCCTATGAAGCGGTGCGCGCGGAAGATGCCTATCGCGGCGAGCGGCTACACGAATGCTCGTTCCGCGCCTACGGTCACGGCTAGGTTCAACTGAACCAGCCGGTGGGCTGCGCAACCAATATTCGAGCCGCGACATCTCGTAGAGAGGCAATGAAGATGGAATCGGAGCGCCGGCCTTGAGATTGATATTGCTGCGCCTCGGATTGCTGCCTGCAGCGCTCGCAATGATGCTGCTGCTGGCGCAGCCGTTCTTGTCGCCGCGATCGGCGGTTGCGATCGCAGACGACCTCGACTCGCCGTTTGAATGCCCTGCACCACCATCGACCCCGCCGACCGGCACGGACGCATGCCTTGATATTGCTGCCGGCATCGGGCGCATTGCCTGCGACGTTACCAATCCGCTGTTTGACTCCTGCACGTCGTCGCTGGTGGATTTCGATCCGATTTCGATCGTCGGGGCGGCGCTGGTCGGCCTGCTCGGCGTCACCGGACTCGGCGGGGTCAGTTTCAGCGACCCGAAACAGTGTATCGATTCGATCGAGAGCAGCCTTGCGAACATGCTGGTCGATCTGTTCCAGCAGCTCTGGGGCAACGGCGACAATCCGGTCGCGGAGGCACTCAGCAGCGTCTTCGACCCCATCCTCAAGACGTTCGGAAGCTCGGTGGAAGATCTAGTCACGGCCGGCGCAAACGCCATTGCGGGAGACATTGTCGACACTATCCTGGGCATCGAACCCATCTCGACCGTGCTGCAGTGCGGGTGTGCGATCGTCGGAACGGCGGTCGCGCTGGTCAATGAAGGCGAGACCGCTTTCAGCGACACCAAGCAGTGCGTCGGCGCCGCCCTGGCCGCGGTCGGATCGGCTGCCGAGAGCATAGGTGAATCGATCGAATGCGGGCTGCAGCACTGTATCACTGGCGGCTGGGGCATATGCCCGACTCAAGGCTCCGTCACCTGCGATCCCGGACAACCGCTCGCCGTGTGCCAGGTCGCATACGATCAGCAATTTAACATGTACAATGGTCAGCCATTCGAATTCTGTCCGTTGAATGTGGTTTGCGCTCAAGGATCGCCCGATCCGACGACTGGATTGTGCACATGCGGCGCGAACCAGTACCTCCTGCCATCGGGATGGCAAAACGGTCAGTACCTCCCGAGTGGTCAATGCGGCACGATAAACACAGCGCCTCCCTCAAACAACTTCGTCAAAAGCAATCCGGACGGCTCACAGTGCGTCTGGAACAACAACGTCACCACGGATGGAATTAGCGCAGCCCCCATCTTAACCGGCACGCAAACACAGGTCTTCTGCTGTCAACCGCCTCAGCAGGTGAATGCCGACCTCAGAGGATGCGAATGCCCCGCCGGACTTATTCCCGACGGACAAGGTGGTTGCGCCCAGCCGAAGACTTGTCCGGAGGGATATGTTGGCACCGGCACCACCGCCTGCACGCAGGTCTGCACCGGAACCAATCAGGTCGCGGTATTCAACGATCCGGGAGATCCAAGCCTGGGGCACAAGTGCCTTACCTGCGACAACGCAACACAGATCGATTTCGGGAATTCCTGCAAGAGCTGTCCTCCCGGCACGACCAAGGGGTTTTTCAACGATCTCCTGGATACCTGCGGACCGATCTGCGACGGCGGCACCACCTGGAATCCGTCCGCGGCCGGCGGTGCCGGCGCCTGTCAACCCTGCAACAATGGCGGCGTGGTCGTGGTTTCGAGTCAGGCGCCGACCGACGGCGGCAATGGCGCGATCGTGACCAACTCCTGCAGTTGCCCCTCCGGCGGTCAGCAAGGCGACGGCGGCTGTCCAACGCAGGCGCAGCTTGACGCCGAAAGATTGCAGGCCCAGCAATCCATCCAAAAGGCATTGCAGGGAGGCGCGCAAAGGCTGGGCCAGGGCACCGCGGGGCAGATCGAGAAAAATCCATCGTCGGCGGTGCTCGGCACTTTGCCTCAATGCCCACCCGGCACCAGCCTGGACAGCAACAACAATTGCAATCCGCAGTGCGGCGGTGACCAGGCCTACGATGTCTCGACCGGCGTTTGCTCGTCTTGTGCCGGGGGGAAGCTCGCCGCCGCCGTTGTCGCAAATTCGGGCGGCGGACTGACCACGCAAAAATACTGCTTCTGTCCGTCCGGACAGCCGCCTGGCATAAATGGCTGCGGTTCTGGAACCGCGCAGACCCCGCAGATATCGCTGCCGGACCAGGGCCAGTCGGTTGTCGGACTATTGCGGCTCGCTGGCCGCGCCACGCCAATGCTGTATTCGACCTGCGCGCCGCTCGGTTCGGAATACGTGGTCGATGGCGCTCGTCAGGATCAGTGCCATCGATGCAGCACTGGCAGTTACCCGAGCGCAAACCACTCCTATTGCCTGACGGGCAACATCGCGAAGGGGCGGTTCGCCGCCGAGGTCGGGCTGTTTGGCCCGCGCCCGGGCGCCACGCAGTCACAGCCAATGTTGGTGAATGCCAACCCCACAGCCCGGCCTGGCCTGATCAAGGGTAGCGACCAGGGCGGCCTGACAGCTCAGGAGATGCTCCTGAAGCAGCAAGGCAACCCGACGGCCCAGGAAATGCTTTTGAAGCAAGGCAACCCGAAGACGCAGGAGCCCACGATCGAGGGCGGGAAAAAGGGCAGCCCGACGACCCAGGAAATGCTGAAGAAGCAAGGCGGCCCGAAGACGCAGGAACCCATGATCGAGGGCGGAAAAAAGGGCAGCCGGACGACCCAGGAAATATTGAAAAAGCAAGGCGGCCAGACCAGCCAGGAGATGCAAATCCAGAAAGGCAAGCAAGGTGGTGCGACGACGCAGGAGATGATGATCAAGCAAAACAGTTCGAAGCCCGCGCCGAACGTCCAGACGCCCATCAAGCCGACAATGCCGCTGAAGCCGATAATGCCGCCGCCGCCGGCGCCACACCCGAACTACAAGCCTTAGCGGGAGATGAAAGCCGTGTGCCATTCCCTGTTTCATTCCGCCGTTTGGTCAGATGCATTATTTTGTTGCGCACCATGCCTCGCGTTGACCGCCTCAACTCGAACGGCCGCGCACGAAAGCTTGGAACTCAGGAGCCTGCGATGAGAATCTCTGTTCGTCCCCTTTTTCTGCTATCGGCCATCGCCATCGGCCTGTGTGCCTCCAGCGAAAGCCGAGCGCAGTCGCTTCGAAACAACTTCGAATCGATCGTGAAGGAATATCTTTCCGCTCATCCCGACGAGATCGGACAAATCGCGAGGGACTATTTCGTCAAGCATCCGGAAGTTCTTCAGGACCTGTTGGCGGAGATGCTCAAGAAGCCTTCGGGCCAAACGGCGGCGCCGGCCAATGCTGATGCAGGCGCCGCGGAGAAGTCGGCGCGGGTAAAGAACAATGCCGCAGCGATTTTCAATTCCACCCACCAGACGACGTTCGGGGATCCGAATGGTGACGCCACGCTGGTCGAGTTCTTCGATTACAATTGCGGCTTCTGCAAGCGCGCGCTCACCGATATGCTCGATCTGATCCGCGACAATCCGAAGCTCAAGGTCGTTCTGAAAGAGATGCCGATCCTGGGGCCGGGCTCAGTTGAAGCCGCGCGCGTGGCTATCGCCGTGCGGATGCAGGACGGAGGCGGCGCGAAGTCGCTGGACTTTCACCGACGGCTGCTGGGCGGTCGCGGCCGTGCCGACAAGGACGTCGCCCTGGCCGCCGCACGGGACGCAGGTCTCGACATGACGAGAATCGAGACGGATATGGCGAGCGACGAAGTGCAGGCAACCCTGGCCGAGAGCCTGCAACTTGCCCGCACGCTCAGCATCAATGGAACGCCGGGTTACGTGATCGGCAACAGCATCATTTCAGGCGCCGCGGGGTACAATGTACTCAAGGCGCGACTTGCGGAGTCCACGCCATGATGCATTCCCTTGCCGGCCCCAAGAGTGGAGCGAACGCCATGATCCGACGGTCCTCGCTTTCAGCCGTCAGGGCGGCAGCCGCGGCGGCCATCTTGCTTGTAATCGGGGCGGGAGCCGCTTCTCCGGCGCAAGCAATAGATGTCACCCTTGAAAATGTGACGTTTCCGGTGGCCGCCGGCACTGTTTTGCTCCGTCAGATAATTGTCGAGGGAGGAAACCTGCCGCGTGAGGACATCGTCAAACTCTTCTCGACGGAGTCCTCCGCGGACATTGAACCGCTCGCGGCGCGTCTCGAAGCTACGCGGATCCGGATTCCCGAAACCACGTTGACCGAAACCCGCGGGCAATTGGTCATCCGCGATTTCGAAGCGACCGGGATTCGCAACGGCACTGCGGCGCGGATTTCCGTCGCGGGCGTGGACGGCTCCGTTGAAATGCCCAAATCCGGCTCGGGCAAAATTCAGGTAGCGATGCGGCCCTTCCAGGCCGACAACGCGAGCTTCGCGAATTTCATCCACGGCATACGGGCGGGCGTTTTCAGCAAGCTGCTCACCCATGCCAGCCATGTACGCTGGGAGGGGTTCGATCTCAACTTCCCCGATAGCACCGTGAAGACGGGCGACAATGTCGCGCGGGTCCATCTCGGCTCGCTGGAAGTCACATCCAGCTTCTCGGGAGACATCCCGAAGAACACCGACTTTGAGGTGAAGGATTTGGTCGTTTTGCCGGCAAAGGGCTCGACCACGGCACAAGCGATCGCCGGTCTCGGTCGCGAAAAGATCGAGCTCGGCTTTCGTCTCAAGGGCACCTATGACATGGAGGCAAAGGTCTTTACGATTGACGACTACTCGCTCTCCGCGCCCGCCGTCGGCACACTCACCGCCCAGGGCCGTATCGACAATCTCGACGGGGCATTCTATGGCGACGATGCCGAAAAGCGGAAAGGAGCGTTCCAGGACGCCCGGCTGGGACAGGTGATGCTGCGCTATCAGGACGTCGGCATGTTCGACCGGATCGTGGCGACCGCGGCCGAACGCGCGCGCAAGACTCCCGAGGCGCTCAAGGCCGAATGGATTGCCAAGACTTCACAAGCCACGACCAATTTGCTGGGTTCTAATCCGTCATCAGGAAAGCTCGCCGCCGAGCTGACGAAATTCATTGCCACACCCGGCACCCTGACGATCACCGCGAGCAGCACCGCGACGCTCAGGCTTGGGGACTTCAATCGATTCCTGCTTCCGATGCTGCTGTCGCAGCTCACCATCGATGCGGCCGCCAGCAAGTGACCGGATTTGTGCGTCGACCCCGGGTTCGGGGCATGGGCCGCAGCGCCACCGCTCCCGAAATTCGAACGCATGAGCAATTTTGACCATGGGCAACTCCGCCCAATCGGACAAACTGTCCGTCAGCGAGCTTTCTGTCATCGGTCCGTAACTGGAAACGGGTTGCTGTGAGAATAGCAGTCGTGCCTGTCGCTGCCTGCGAGAGAGGCCGAAATGGAAAACTTCGTGCACCGAGAGAACCTCAAGCTTTACCGGAAGCTGCTTGCCGAAAC
>PLTD01000175.1 GCA_003165335.1 Rhodospirillales bacterium
TTCAGCCGGGGGAAGATGTTAAAATTCTTCAAATCGAACAGATGGCCGGCCAGGCCGGTTGATCGCGCCGGTTCCTGGGGCTCAAAGGTAACTCACCCGCCAAGGCATCGCGTTGTCGATCTCCCCTCAGGGTGGGCGAAGGGGTCAGGGGCTTATGGCGTTTGCGCAGACGCTTGCAGCCCTTCCAAAGGCCACTAAACTCCGCTTATGAGCAAAGCAGCAGTTATCACCGGCGCGGCGAAGCGTGTCGGGCGGGTTATCGCCGTCGAACTGGCCAGGGCCGGGTACGATATCGCCATCCATTTTCATGGGTCGCAGGCCGAGGCCGAGACCTTGGCGCAGGAGATCGAGGGGATCGGGCGGCGGGCCGCGCTGATCCGGGCCGATTTGGCCGACGAAGCGGCGGTCGAAGCCATTCTGCCCGAGGCGGTCCGGCAATTGGGCCCGGTTACGGCACTGGTCAATAATGCCAGCCTGTTCGAGAGGGACGAGGCGCTCGACGTCACCCGCGAAGGCTGGGACAGGCAGATGGCGGTCAATCTGCGGGCGCCGTTCGTGCTGATGCAGGGGTTCGCGCGGCTTCTGCCGGCGCAGGGCGAGGGGGCAATCGTCAATCTGCTGGATCAGCGGGTGTGGAATCTGACGCCCTATTTCGTCAGCTATACGGTCTCCAAGGCCGGGTTATGGACGCTCACCCAGACGATGGCTCTGGCGCTGGCGCCGCGCATCAGGGTGAATGCGGTCGGCCCCGGTCCGATCCTGCCGAACGACAACCAAAGTGCCGCTCAGTTCCGGACCCATTGGTCCAGCCTGCCCTTGCCGCGGATCATACAGCCGCAGGAGGTGGCCAGAACGGTCCGGTTTCTGATCGAATCGCCGGCGCTGACCGGTCAGATGATTGCGGTGGACGGCGGAGAGCATCTGGCCTGGGCGCAACCCAAGCGTGGGGTGGTTCCACCCGAATAGGACGATTGAACAAAATAAATGTAATTTTGTTCCGATCTACGCTTTTTTATGTAGTCCAATGGGATAGAGCAGGTCGTTGCCATAGAGCCGCATATACCGCATCGCAAAAGTTGTGCACAAGACAATCGGATTCCCGCAGAGGCCAAATCCGGCGATTAAAATTAATTGCGGGTAAAGTTCGAAATGCGATTGACTTTCAATTACCTAAACAAAACAGATGGTTACAAGAAGTGCCTAAATTTTGGGCAAACCATTCAATTGCTTGATTCCCCGCGGGTTGCGGATTGCGGGCGATATATTACCCACATAGTTATCCACAGTTTCCGTGGATAGATGTCTGAAGGGCTCGGAACGCCTAGGGTTGGGTTGCGCCGACCGGTTTTTCGAGCGAGAAAACGCCCATGTCACCGAATAAGACTCCCGCAGCCTCCACGATCAACGGCATCGACGTGATCCGCGACTTCGCCAAGGCGCTGCCAAATGCGCCCGGCGTCTATCGCATGATGAACGGCGGCGGGGACGTGCTCTATGTCGGCAAGGCGCGCAGCCTGAAAAAGCGGGTGACGACCTATACCCAGCCGGCGAAGCTGCCGATCCGCATCCAGCGGATGGTGCACGAGACCCGCACCATGGAGTTCGTGCGGACCCGCAGCGAGGTCGAGGCCCTGCTGCTGGAATCGAATCTGATCAAGCGGCTGAAGCCGCGGTACAATGTGTCGCTGCGCGACGACAAGTCGTTCCCCTATATCGAGCTGAGTTCCACTCATGCATTTCCGCGGCTGTCCAAGCATCGCGGCAGCCGTGCGGAAGGCACCTATTACGGCCCCTTCGCCTCGGCCGGGGCGGTGGACCGCACGATCGTGGCGCTGCAGCGGGCCTTTATGATCCGCAGCTGCGCCGACACGGTGTTCTCCACCCGGTCGCGCCCCTGCCTGCAGTATCAGATCAAGCGCTGCACGGCGCCTTGCGTCGGGCTGGTGACGCCGGAGTCTTACGGGGCGCAGATCGAGGAGGTGAAAGGCTTCCTGGCGGGCAACAGCCGGGACGTGCAGGCCAGTTTCGTGCGCGAGATGAAGGAGGCGTCGGACAGTCTGGACTTCGAGCGGGCTGCTCGGTTCCGCGACCGGATCCGGGCGTTGGCCTCGATCCAGGCGCATCAGGACATCAACAGCGCGGATCTGGGCGACGCCGACGTGATTGCCGCCTATCAGGACGGGGGACAGACCTGCATCCAGGTCTTCTTCTTCCGCGCCGGGCGCAACTACGGCAACCGGCCCTATTTCCCCGCGCACGACCACAGCGTGCCGGTGGAGGAGGTGCTGGCCGCCTTTATCGCCCAGTTCTATGAGGATAAGGCTCCGCCCAAGCTGGTGCTGCTCAGCCGCGAGATCCCCGAACAGGCGCTGATCGCCGAGGCTCTGGCGGTCAGGGCGGGGCGCAAGGTCGAGTTGACCGCGCCTCAGCGGGGCGACAAGAAGCGGCTGATCGAACATGCGCTGACCAATGCCCGCGAGGCGCACGGTCGGCGTATGGTGGAAAGCGCCTCGCAGCGCGACCTGCTGAAAAAGCTGGGCGAGGCCTTCGGTATGGACGGGCCGCCGGAGCGGATCGAGGTTTACGACAACAGCCATATCCAGGGCGCCCATGCGGTGGGCGCGATGATCGTGGCCGGGCCCGAAGGCTTCATCAAGAACGCCTATCGCAAGTTCAATATGAAGGCCCCGCTGACCCCCGGCGACGATTACGCGATGATGCATGAGATGTTGACCCGGCGCTTTGCCCGGGCCGTCAGAGAGGATCAGGGCGAGGGCGAGAACGCGTCGGAGAGCAGCGGCGCGGCCTGGCCGGACCTGGTTCTGATCGACGGCGGACAGGGGCAGCTGCAGGTGGCGCTGGATGTCATCGCCGAGCTTGCCATCGCAGCGCCGCCGCCCATCGTCGGTATCGCCAAGGGGCCGGACCGCGATGCCGGGCGGGAGAAATTCTTCATGGTGGATGCAGAGGGAAAGATCAGGCCGCCCTTCACCATGACGCCCAACGACCCGGTGCTCTTCTTCCTGCAGCGGCTGCGGGACGAATCACACCGCTTCGCGATCGGCACCCATCGGGCCAAGCGGCAGAAGGCGATCGGCGTGTCGCCGCTGGACGAGATCGCCGGCATCGGCCCGTCGCGTAAGCGCGCGCTGCTTCATCACTTCGGTTCGGCCAGGGCGGTGGGTAATGCCGGGCTGGAAGACCTGCTGGGGGTGACGGGGATATCCAAGTCGGTCGCGCAGAAGGTCTATGACCATTTTCACTCTCGCCCATAGGGGATCGGAGTCCGGTCATAGGACAGATAGAGGGGATGGGCGGGCTCTCCGGCGCGGGTTACGCCGAGGCAGTGGAGGCTGCGAGGCCCGAGCAGGGTGAGGACCGCCTGGGCGCGTGCGTGGAGCGTTCCCAGTGCACCCCAGGCGCACAGGACCATATCGGCCCCAGCGGCGCTCTGAAGCAGCCTGGCGTCGTTCTGCGGGCCGACTGGGTCCTCGGCGATGCGCAGGGCCTTGGGGTAGGGCGAACTCAACGCGAAGAGATTGGCCACCTCCATCCGTCCGAACCCCCAGGCGGCCGAGCGCCGCTCGCAGCGCTCGATCGTCGGGTCGTTGTTGCCCAGGTGATCGGCGCGGGAGGGATTTAACATGATCCACAGGATCGTGCCATCACCATTGCCCCAGGTACGCCAGAGGCTGTATCGATAGAGGCCGCAGGGTGAATAGGCCGCTCCGAAGCGTCGGTCATCCATCTGCGGCACCGAGGGAGTGGGGTTGGGGCAATCCTGCCTGTAGCCAAAGGATACCCGACCGGCTATTGGCTATAGCAACGATAGAAATTGGTAGTCCGCGAACCATGTCGACACGATAACGCCATGTCTACCAATATACCCAATCTGCTGACCGTCGGCAGGATCGCGCTCATCCTCCCTTTTGCGATTCTGTTTTTCCACGGTTCCCAGATCACCCGCTGGGAGTCGCTCGCGCTCTTCCTGCTTGCGGCGGCGACCGATTGGTTCGACGGCTATATGGCGCGCCGTCTCAACCAGGGGTCGACGCTGGGCCGGATGCTGGACCCGATCGCCGACAAGCTGCTGGTTGCGGCGGCGATCATTCTGCTGGTCGCAACGGGGGGCATCACAGGCTGGCCGATTGCCGCGGCTTTGGCCATTTTGATGCGGGAGATCGCCGTGTCGGGGTTTCGCGAACATCTGGCGCCGCTGGGTGTAATCGTTCCGGTCAGCCGACTAGCCAAATGGAAGACGGCGAGCCAGTTGGTGGCGATGGTGGTACTGATCGCCCCGGTCGAAAGGCTGCAGCCCTTCGGCGTCGCGCTGCTGTGGATTGCAGCGGCAGTGACGGTGGTGACCGGCTGGAACTATTTTAGGGCGACGGTGAAAAGCCTCGGCTGATCACTCAGCTGCGGAGGCCGCACCTTCGGGGTGGGGCGCGGGGCGGTTGAACAGCATCGGCAGTGCGTTGCACATCGAAGTGATGAGCGCAGCCGCGAAGGGTAGGGCCTGAACCAGAACGGCCGTGCTCCACAGCAGCGCCTCCTGATTCTGCATCGTGAAGTTCCACAAAACGGCGATTGCAACCGCTACGAGCATTACCAACCAGATGATCTCGTCGCGGGCCATCAGGAAGCCTTGCATCAATGCCGGCTGGTCGGCGCATTTGGGCGTCCGCACGAACGGCCGGCCCGAGGTGAATATGCCCTGCCAGATCGCCCGGCCGACGGTGTGGGTTAGCGCCATTCCGGCGATGGCCGCGCCGACCTTCTGCAGCGGGCTGCATTTGATGCGCACTGTATAGACCCAGAAGCCGGCGATCAGCTTGAAGGAGAAGGCCAGGATGGTCGGGATCATGAAGGCCATCGGCGGGAAGCCGAATTGCTCGCCCACGACATGTTCGATCTGGAAGTAGATCGGGTGATCCGGCTTGTAGTTGTCACCCCACATCCGGGTGCCGAGCCAGTCGAAGAACGGGTAGGAAAGCATCCCCAGAGACCAGACGATGGAGGCGGCGGAAAACAACAGGTGAGCGGCGTCGGCGAACCAAGGTATCCACCCGGCGACGAAGTGGTAGCGTTGGCCGGGGGTCAGCACCTTGCTGCCGGGCAGGAAATTGCGCCAATGGTGCTTCATAATCTGCACCGCGCCATAGGCCCAGCGGTGACGCTGGGTCTTATAGGCTGAGAAGCTGTCGGGGATAAAGCCGCGGCCGAAGCTGTCGGGCGCATAGAGCGCCTCCCAGCCTTGCTCGAACATCGTCAGCCCCAGGTCGGCATCCTCGGTGATACACCATTCGGCCCAACCGCCGGCCTGCTCAAGCGCAGTTCTGCGCATCATCGTCATCGTCCCGTGCTGGATGATGGCGTTGCGCTCGTTGCGGGTGATCATGCCGATATTGAAGAAGCCGGCATATTCCCAGTTGCACATCGTCTTGAAGAGATCGCCCTTCCAGTCGCGGTAATCCTGCGGCGACTGGACCAACCCGACCTTCGGATTGGCGAAATGCGGTACCATTGCCGACAGCCAGTCCGGGTCGACTGTATAGTCGCTGTCGATGACGGCGACGATTTCGGTGTCCGAAGCGCTCTCGCGCAACGCGAAATTGAGCGCACCCGCCTTGAATCCGGGCCAGTTGGCCAGATGAAAAAAGCGGAAGCGCGAACCCAGCGTGGCGCAATGCGCCTCCAGCGGCCGCCAAACGGCCTCGTCCTTGGTGTTGTTATCGATCACCAGCACTTCGAAATTATCGTAGTCGAGGCGGGCCAGCGCATCGAGCGTTTCGATGACCATGTGGGGCGGCTCATTATAGCACGGGACATGGACCGAGACCTTTGGCCCGCCCACCATCGGCATGCCGCGGCGCGGTTTGATCAGCCGGCGCCAGTTCGACCGGAACAGCAACTCGGTGATCTCAAGCCCGTCCGACAGGATGACGCCGAACAGGATGACTTGCATGCTGATCATCACGTACCAGACGGCACGCAGGCCAGGGTCATAGGCGGCCTGGTTGACCTGGAACCAAGTCCAGACCAGTAGCGAGGCCACCGCCTGAATCAGAAGCGGGAAGAAGATCAGCCCGCCGGCATTGATGTCTTTGCGACGCCATAGGAACCACCCTACGATCGGCAGGGCCAGCAACGAGGAATAGCCGCAGAGTTCCTTCCAGTTGCGGATCTCGACCAGCGATCCGGTCATCGCGAATTTTGGATTGCGCTGGGCATCGAACAGTCCCCAGCTGTAAGCCTGTTCGTCGGCGCGCTTCCAAGGCTGGTCGAATGCTTCCACCACATTATAGCCAGGTATGCCCTGGATCGGTTCGTCCAGCAGTTCCTCGCGAGCCCGGTTGAGGAAGTTGCGGATGAAGGTGGCCTGGTTGACCTGCGACGGCTCGGCTCCGCCTAGCCAGGGACCGTCGGACGGCCAGCCGACTTCGCCCAGGATGATTGGCTTGCCGGGATATTTGTCCGCGAGCATCTTGCGCACTTTGAAGATCTGGTCGATTGCCTGATCGACCGGGATGCTGTCCCAATAGGGAAGGATGTGGACGCAGATGAAATCGCTTGCAGCGACCAACTCCGGGTGAGCCAGCCAGGCAGCGCTATTGTCGCAGGTGAAGACCGGGATCTTTCCCCAGCGCCTGTTGCGTGTGGAATCCCGAACTTTCTTGATCATAGAGATCAGTTGGTCGGCGGTCAGGCCGTTAGTCAGAATTTGCTCATTGCCGACGATCAGCGCCTTTACATCCTTATTGCGCTTGGCGATGTCGATCAGGCTGGAGAGCTCCAAGTCGTCATGATTGGGGCCATCTTTGTCGCCGTTGACGGCGGCGCCGGCGATGACATTAAGCTCGTATTTTGCTGCGATCCGCGGGATGTTCTCGAAACCATTCAAGGCGTCGTAAGTCCGAACGCCGTCGGCGATACGCGAAACGAGCGCCATGTCGTGATCGATCTGATCGACGCTGGGATATTTCTTGTCGTGCGGCGATTGGTCTGCCTGATAGGGCGTGAAGGATACGCTCGCGATCATTCCGTCCCAGGACCGCTGAGCCACCGGGCGGTTCAGCAGATACCAGGCAGCGAAGTTGACGGCGATTACGATCGCCAGAGCCGCTAACGCCTTTATGCGCATGTAAGTTCTATAGTTGACACCGACCACCCCGTTTCAATGAAAACCGCGTAGATTCTAGGGCCGGAACGATTACAACCGCATTATGGCGAATGATGGGCGGATTGAACACGGCAGAGTGCCTCTAAGTCTCGACAATCTCGTAGAGAAACCCTGCTTCCCCAATTTTCTGCCCGACAGAATCGCGGTGATGCGCATCGCGCGTTTCCACTGTGATATCCACAACCGCGTTCTTGGCTGAAATCGCAGTCGATAGGCGGTTGTGCAGGACTTCAATGATATTGCCTCCCGCCTCGCCGATCACGGTGGCGATCTTTGCGAGCGAGCCTGGGCGGTCGGTGAGTTCGACATGGAACACAGATATCCTGCCGCCGCGCGACAGTTCGCGTAAAATGACCGATGCCAGGAGCCGGGAGTCTATGTTGCCGGCTGTAAGGACCAGCCCGACTTTGCGCCCGTGAAACCGCTCTGGATTTTGCAGCAACGCCGCCAAACCTGCCGCAGCAGCGCCTTCAACCACCGTCTTTTCGACTTCCAATAAAAGCGCAACCGCGTGTTCGATGGCAGCCTCATCGACCAGGAATATTTCACTGACCAGAGCGGCAATGATCTTTTTAGTGCGATCGGAAACGTTCTGGACTGCGATACCCTCGGCAACTGTCGCGCCGCCCGATGGGCCTGTTTCGCCGCGGATGGCACGGTACATGGACGGATAGAGCGCTGTCTGGACACCGACAATGTCGATTTCGGGCTTCTTTGCCTTAGCTGCAGTCGCAATGCCTGCGATCAGACCGCCGCCACCGATTGGAACAATGATCGTGTCGAGCTCTGGTGCCTTTTCCAGCATTTCCAATGCGACCGTGCCCTGTCCGGCAATGATCTTTGCGTCGTCATAGGGGTGAACGAAGGTCAGCTCTTCCTCGGCACAGAGGCTCTCTGCAAATCGCTGTGCGTCGGCCAGCATTTCGCCTTCGACGATCACGCGAGCGCCATGATCGCGTGTATGCTGGATCTTGTTGAACGGCGTACCCGCGGGCATCACGATCGTGGCCGGTATGCCAAGACGCTCTGCGTGATAGGCGACACCCTGCGCATGATTGCCGGCGGACATCGCGATCACCCCTTTGGAGCGCTCCTGCTGCGTCAGACTCAGCAGCTTGTTTAGCGCGCCGCGTTCTTTAAACGAGGCGGTGAACTGCAGATTCTCGAATTTCAGCCAAACGTCACAGCCAGCGATGCTGGATAGGGTCCGCGACAGTCGCATCGGCGTTCGCATGACTTGCCCATCGATCGCCGAGGCAGCTTGTTCGACATCGGCGAGAGTGACGGGATCGTCTGCGGACGCGGCGACTTTATGCCTCCGCGGTCTTAGCCGCCCGTTTGCGCATATTGGGGTCGAGTTCGCGCTTACGCAGCCGGATAGACTTTGGAGTAACTTCGACCAGCTCATCATCGCCGATATAGGCGATCGCCTTTTCCAGGGTCATACGGATCGGCGGGGTCAACCTGACCGCTTCGTCCTTGCCGGCGGCACGGATATTGGTCAATTGCTTCCCCTTGATCACGTTCACTTCGAGATCGTTCTCGCGGGTATGTTCACCGATGATCATGCCTTCGTAAACATCGACCTGCGGTTCGATCATCATCGGACCGCGATCTTCCAGGTTCCACATCGCATAGGCGACTGCAACGCCGGGCGCGTTGGCGATCAGCACGCCGGTACGCCGGGCAGGAATATTTCCCTTGTAGGGCGAATAGGCGTGAAACAACCGGTTCATGACGCCCGTGCCGCGCGTGTCGGTCAGGAACTCGCCATAATAGCCGATCAATCCGCGCGATGGGGCGTGGAAGACGAGGCGCAGCTTGTTGCCGCCGGACGGCTTCATTTCGACCAGATCGGCCTTGCGTTCGGAAAGCTTGCTAACGACAGTGCCGGAGAATTCCTCATCGACATCGATGACGACTTCCTCGATCGGCTCGAGCCGCTGACCGGTTAGTGGATCGTTCTGGTAGACAACTCGCGGGCGGCTGATCGACAACTCGTAGCCTTCACGGCGCATCTGTTCGATCAGGATCGCAAGCTGGAGCTCGCCGCGGCCGGCAACCTCGAACGCGTCCTTGGCCCCGGTCTCGCTGATACGCAGAGCGACGTTGCCCTCGGCTTCCCGCAACAGGCGGTCGCGGATCATGCGGCTGGTCACCTTGTCGCCTTCGCGGCCGGCCAGCGGGCTGTCGTTGACCGAGAAGGTCATGGTTATGGTCGGCGGGTCGATTGGCTGGGCCGGAATCGGCTCATTGGCGGCCGGGTCCATGATCGTGTCGGCAACCGTCGCTTTGGACAGACCGGCCAGCGCAACGATGTCGCCAGCCTGGGCTTCGTCGACCGGAACGCGTTCCAGCCCGCGGAAGGCCAGTATCTTCGTGATACGGCCGTTCTCGACCAGCGTGCCGTCGCGCGACAGTGCCTTGACCTGCATGTTGGTGCGGACAGTTCCTGACTGGATGCGGCCTGTCAGCAATTGACCAAGGTATGGGTTGGCCTCGAGGATAACGTTCAGCATCGCGAAAGGCTTGTCCGGATCGACTGTCGGCGGCGGCACATGCTTGACGATCAGGTCGAATAGAGGTGCCAGATCCTTATGTTCGCCATCGATTGTCTCAGATGCCCAACCTTGGCGGCCGGAAGCAAACAGCGTCGGGAAATCGAGTTGCTCGTCGGTGGCGTCTAGCGCTGCGAAGAGGTCGAAAACCTGGTCGTGGACGACGTGCGGCTGACCGTCGGGACGATCGATCTTGTTGATGACGACGATCGGCTTCAATCCGCGCTTGAGCGCCTTGCCGACGACAAATTTCGTCTGCGGAAGTGCGCCCTCGGCAGCATCTACCAGCACTACGCAGCCGTCGACCATCGAGAGGATGCGCTCGACTTCGCCGCCGAAATCGGCGTGTCCGGGCGTATCGACAATATTGATGCGTGTGCCGTGCCAAAGCACCGAAGTGCATTTGGCCAGGATGGTGATCCCGCGCTCACGCTCCAGCTCATTGGAGTCCATGGCGCGCTCCATGACCTTTTCATTTTCACGGAACACGCCGGACTGCTTCAGCAGCATGTCGACGAGAGTGGTTTTACCATGATCGACGTGAGCGATGATGGCGACGTTACGCAATTCCATCGGGCAGGCGGCTTTCAGCTGAAATGGGGGCAACGCTCAAATGGGCGCGGCGTCGCGGATTGCTAGACGAATCGGAGCAGAAAGTCACGGTTGCACTGCAACAACCCTGCTATGAGGGGAATTTAGGGGCTGTCAGAGGGTATTCGCAGGCGGATTGGTTGCCTTTCCTAAACGCCAGCCTCAAAGGGCTCGCCGCCCTAATCGCCCCGGCTGAGAGGGATCAATCGTCGCTGTCTCGGGTTATCGAGGCATCGTTTCGGATCACTTGATCGCAAAGGATCGAACAGGAGATGTTTATGTCTTTGACGCCATCGGCGCGCGACATCGTGGCGGCTTTCGTCGCCGACCTCAGCCAAGGCAACCACGCCGAGGATCCCGCTCTTGCCGCGATCCTGCTGGAGCATCTTTTATTGCAGGGCGGGTTCAAGATGGTTCCGCGCCAACCCAATGAGCTCATTGTCCTCGCCGGCTCGCGTGCAACAGCGCCCGACGACATCTGGCGCGAAATGTGGGACGCAGCCGGTATCTATGACCCAGAATCGGAAAATTATACGCCAGCCTGAGGCGTATATTCTCCCCTCGTTCGTCGCC
The DNA here is from genome assembly GCA_003165335.1 of Rhodospirillales bacterium. GTDB lineage: Bacteria > Pseudomonadota > Alphaproteobacteria > BOG-932 > Roseiterribacteraceae > BOG-932. Next base: position 10,903 of record PLTD01000175.1, read on the forward strand.
GGAAACGATTAAGTGGTCGAATAGGTCGTTTGTCGGCCGAATTGGCAGGTCGTTCGCCAAATGCAAAAGTTGGACGCCATCCGGTCCAATTCCGCGTTATACTCTGCGGGAGAATGCCATCTTAAATGTCGACAGGGGAACGAGACATGACTGACAGCAGAAAATCGAACGAGCGCCAGTCAAAGTTGTCGCGGCGTCAATTCGGGGCTGTGTCGCTCGCCGGCGGATTGGTCGCGGCGACCGGCTCCGTGACGACTGCCGCGCCGGCCTTGCCGGTGATCGAAACCGATGTCGAGATTAAGACGCCCGACGGAACCAGCGACTCGGTTCTGATCCATCCCGCCACCGGCTCCTATCCCGGTGTCTTGATCTGGACCGATGCCTTCGGGCTGCGCCCTGCCTTCCGCGAGATGGGCAAACGCCTGGCCTCAGAGGGCTATACGGTGCTTATCCCCAACCCATATTACCGCACCACTAAGGCCCCCGGCGTCAGCAAGGACCTGAATTTCTCGGACCCGACCGACCGGGCGAAATTGATGGCGGTGATGAGCTCTATAACTGCCCCCGGCGCAGCTGAGCGCGATGCCGTCGCCTATGTTGCCTTTCTCGATACCCAACCCCAGGTGCGGAAATCGGCCAAGATCGGCACCAACGGTTATTGCATGGGCGGGCCGCTGACCATGCGCACTGCGGCGGCCGTACCCGACCGAGTCGGCGCCGGCGGCTCGTTCCACGGCGGCGGGCTGGTGACGGACCAGCCCGGAAGCCCGCATCTGCTCGTGCCTAAGATCAATGCCCGCTTTTATTTCGGCATCGCCGAAAGCGATGACAAAACCCAGCCCGACGCCAAGGACAAGCTGAAAGCCGCCTTTGCCGCGGTGAACAAGCAGGCCACGATCGAGGTCTATCCCGGCTCGATCCACGGCTGGTGCGTACCCGACATGCCCGCCCGCGACGGCGTGCCGATCTACAACCAGGCATTGGCCGAACGCGCCTGGTCCAATCTGCTCAGCCTATACAAAACCGCACTGGTTTAGCCGGCGTTCCTAGACGCTTGTTCGCTATCGCGGGCAATGGGTGGGCTCCCCGAGCGCGGTCTCAGCCGTGCCGGAGAGCCGCATCGGCTCAAGACTCAATAGCGCGTAGTCTGCGCGCAACTGAGTTGGTTGCTCAGTCGAGGGGCAGGGACGAAATGGAAATACTACCAACAGGCGGCGGGCTCGGTGCTCAGGTCTGTGGTGTCGACCTCAGGCATATCGGAGACTCTGGCTTTGCTGAGATTAGGCAAGCCTGGTTTGATAATCTTGTTCTTCTGTTCCGCGGGCAGACCCTGACGGACGCAGAGTTGATTGTTTTCAGCAAACGCTTTGGCGCACTCGACCTGGCACCTATTCAGGAAACTGGGCGGCGCTTCGTCGACGGGCTGCCGGAACTCTATGTTGTTTCAAACGTGATGAAGAATGGCGAGCCGATCGGAAGTCTGGGAAGTGGCGATGCTGTATGGCATACCGACATGTCCTATCTGCCTGAGCCGCCCAAGGCGAGCCTGCTCTATGCATTAGAGATTCCCCCGACGGGTGGGGATACCGGCTTTATTAATATGTACTCTGTCTATGAGGCTTTGCCCGACCGGCTGAAACAGCGAATCGCTGGGGTGCGGATCAAGCACGACGGCACCTATAATAGCGGCGGCTATGTCCGTCAGGGCGTTACCGCGACCGATGACCCGCGTGCTGCGCCCGGCGAATATCACCCGCTAGTCTGCACTCATCCGGACACCGGTCGCCGGATGCTATACCTTGGCCGACGGCGAAACGCCTATCTGGAGAATTTGGATCTGGCTGAGTCAGAGGCTTTGCTGGACGAGCTGTGGTCTTACTGCGACCGCGACGACTTCGCTTGGTACAACCGGTGGAAGGTGGGCGATCTTGTCTTATGGGATAATCGTTGCACCATGCACCGCCGCGATTCATTCGACCCGAACTCACGTCGGGTCATGCACCGCACGCAGGTTAAGGGTGTGAGCCCGCCGGCGGCGTAAGGCGAGCGGCTGGACGGCTGAGGCTTAGGCGTTTGACGGCATAGCCGAGGGCAATTGCAGCCAAGCTTGCCACACCCATAATCAGAGGAAGACACTGATCGGGTATGAAGGCCATGCCGGTCAAAATTGTGAGCATCGCAATTATCGCGCCATAGGTCAGGTAAGGATAGCCCCACATCTTGGCGTTAAGCACGTGCGATTTATCTCGTTCCAATCTGCCGCGAAGGCGCAGATGTGCCACGGCAATCAGCAGGTAGACGAAAAGAGCCACGGTTCCGTACGAATTGACTAGAAAAGCGAAAACCCTGTCCGGCGATATGTAGGACATTAAGATCGCGCCATAGCCGAATACCGTTCCTAATAATATTGCTCGAACCGGCACGCCGTTGCGGCTGACGCGCGCAAGCGTACTGGGCGCGTCACCGGTTTTTGTAAGCGCAAACAGAATGCGCGATGAGGCATAAAGACCCGAGTTAAGAGCCGACAAAACGGCGGTAAGAATGACGGCGTTCATAATTTGCGCTGCCGCCGGGACTCCCATCATCTTCAATGCGCTGACGTAAGGGGTTGTAATCTCCGCCCTGTTCCAGGGTACGATGGCGACAATCAGAAGGATTGAGCCCACGTAGAATATCAAGACGCGCGCAATAACCGAATTTGTTGCATTTGCTATGGCTTTGGCAGGCTCGGCCGCTTCGGCGGCGGCGACCGTCACAAGTTCCGCGCCGAAATAAAAGCCGGTCGCAGCCACTGCGCCCGTTAGAACCGGCAAATAGCCGTTAGGCGCAAAGCCGCCGAATGCCACCAGATTGTGAAGGCCAGGCGTTGCGATAGGCCAGAGACCTATTGTGAAAAGGAATCCCAAGAATAGGAACACAACAATTGCTGCCACCTTCACTGAGGCAAACCAAAACTCTGCCTCACCGTAGGTGCGTACCGACATCAAATTGCACAGGGTGAGAAGTGCCATAATGCTGAGGCTGCCGATCCACAGCGGCAGATCGGGCAACCAAAAGCGGAGCAACTGCGCGCCGGCTATGGCTTCGATGCCGATCACGATTACCCAGAAATACCAATACATCCAGCCGGTTAAAAAACCGGCCATGTCACCGACGGCGAACCTGATGAACTCGTAGAACGACCCGACGCCAGGCAGAGCCACAGCCATTTCGCCCAGCATCTTCATAACCAAAACGACAAGTAGCCCAGTAATAAGAAACGAGATAACCGCGGCCGGTCCCGCGGCCTTGATTACCACGCTGCTGCCGACGAAAAGTCCTGCCCCGATCACTCCGCCAAGCGCGATCATTGTCATGTGGCGCTGCTTCAGTGTGTGGCGAAGGCCGTTCAAGTCCGCCGAAGGGGTTCAAGGTCGATTGTAGCCTCCTGGAGGGTGGGCGAGGAAACGCTCCCGTCTAGAACACTACAACTAAATGAAGCAATTGCCCTGTGTCGAAGCGTCCGGCCGCCGACAAGGGGTGTCTAGCCGAAACGCCGCCTCAGCCGCGCCGTCGCCTCGTCAAGTAACGCGTCCGGCTTGGCAAAGCAGAAGCGGGCAAAGCGAACCTCCGGCGAGCCGGCATAAAAAGCGCTGAGCGGTATCGCGGCGACGCAGGCGGTTTCAATGATATCGCGGCAGAAATCGGCGTCGTCTCCGTCGAAGCCGACCGAGCCGATGTCGACATTGACGAAATAGGTACCTGCGCAAGGCGCGACGGCGAAACCCGCGCGCTCCAGCCCGCCGACCAGCCGGTCGCGCTTGGCCTGCATGCCGGCGGTGAAGTCGGCGAAGAACTGGCGGTCCTTGCCCAACCCAAAGGCGACCGCGCTCTGCAGGTTGGGCGGGGTGGTGAAGACGAGAAACTGGTGCGCCTTCACCACCTGCCGGATCAGCGCGGGCGCGGCGGAGATATAGCCGACCTTCCAACCGGTTAGCGAGAATGTCTTGCCGGCAGAGCCGACGCGGATGGTGCGCTCGCGCATGCCGGGCAGCGTGATCAGCGGAATATGCGCCAGCCCGTCGAAGGCCAGATGTTCATAAACCTCGTCGCAGATCGCATAGGCGTCATACTTAGCGACCAGGCCTGCGATGGCGTCCAGTTCGGCGCGGGTAAAGACCTTTGCCGTCGGGTTCATCGGGGAGTTGAACAGGATGAGCTTGGTCTTGTCGCTGAAGGCCGCCGCCAATCTGTCGAGCGGCAGGTGCCATTCCGGCGGCGACAGGCGGACGATCTTCGGCACGCCGCCCGCCAGCTCGATAATCGGCAGATAGGTGTCGTAGATCGGCTCGATCACCACCACCTCGTCACCCGGGTCGATCAGCGCGAACAGTGCTGCGCCCAGCGCCTCGGTGCCGCCCGACAAGACCAGAGTCTCGGTCTGCCAGTCCAGCTCCAGCCCATAGAATTCCCGGTCATGCGCCGCGACCGCCTGACGTAGCGCCGGCAGTCCGAACATCGAGGGATACTGGTTGCTCTCGTTCAGCAACGCCCAGGCCGCCCGCTCGACGATCTCGCGCGGCTCGCACCCCTCGGGGAAACCCTGCCCCAGATTGATCGCATTATGCTTCTGCGCCAGTGCCGACATAGTGGCGAAGATGGTTTCGCCGTAACGGCTGAGGACGGTGTTCGCGGATTTCATGGCTTTTGCTCAGTATGGGGCTGGGATGTCTGCGATTTCATCTCAAGTGGCATTTTAAAATCGTGTATCTATTAGATTCAGGTGCCGTCTTTCCCGCAATGATACCCGCGCCGGTACGCCGGATTTGGGCGAGCGGGTGCGGGTGGCAGTGAACGACGGAGGCTATAGGCCGTACTGCCACCGCGTCTAGGCCGGCGTCTTTACGCGCAGCTCGTGCAGCTTCGTCCGGCCCAAGTCCGTGGCCTCGCATGCTTCGACGATGGTGCATTTAAGGCGATGGGCGAAGGGAATTGCCATTGCGTTAGGCGAGTTCTGGATTGAGGGCTCATGCGGGTTTTACCTGGCCACGTGGCTGTGGTGGCGACCGCAACGCATTTCCAGACCCTTTAAATGTCGGTCTGCGAGAAGAATCGGAATTGAGATTGGCCTGTCGCCAGGTCAATGGGGATATAGATTTCAATTCAGTCGTTAAGGCACATCACAGCGCACTAAGGAAGGCTCGGAGCGGCTAGAGTGCATCTGGGGATAGGGTAGGTGGTGTGTTTTTTCGCTGCCCCATCAAGCGTGCGCTTCGCCGACAACGCGGATGCGGCCCTGCGCGCGATTACGCGGCTTCGTTCTGACGGTGATTTCCACGTCTTGGCCCAGCACAGTCAAGAGGCGCATCAGGCGTTCGCTGGAGAAGTTCGCAAGACGTCCGTTGAGCAGCGCCGACACCTTAGGCTGATCGATGCCCATGATCCCCGCAGCCGCCACTTGGGTCAAACGCAGCCGCTTGATCACCTGCCGGATATGGCTGGCAAGCTGCGCCTTGGTCAGTTCCTCGTCGGCCTCCGGCAAACCCACGTCCGCAAAGACGTTGCCGCTTCCCTCGGTCACCGAGATATCGGTTTCTCGCTTCTTGAGCATTGCTCGTAATCCTCTCTCGCTCGCCTGAGCCGTTGATCGATTAAGTCCAGTTCGGTTCTCGGCGTCGCAGCGCCGCGTTTGGATTTCTTCTGGAAGGCATGCAGCACATAGACGGCCTTGGCAAAGCGCAGGGTGTAAACGGCCCGGAACGTATCGCCGTCGTAGTCATCGACGATTTCCAGTACGCCGGCGTCGATGGAAACTAAATTCAGATACTCCGGGATGGGCAAGTGCTAACGACGGGAAACCAACTAAAAGCGGGGCGCGCGTTGCTTGGCATGGGGCAATCGGAGCTTGCGAAGTGCGCTGGGCTGAACGTCAATACCATTCGGAGCATGGAAAGTTCAGGGACCGGACCCATCGCTGGTCGGGCTAAAAACATCCGGTCGGTGCAAGAGGCTTTAGAATTCGCTGGCATTCAGTTCCTGAACGACGGCGAGCCAGGCGTACGGCTGCGGAAGTCCAAGTGATCTAACATTGTCGCATGGGTATTAGATTTCCTTCCCAAGTGCTGTCATTGAGAGTTCCGGGACACAATGTTCCCTACTGCATCGACCAGCCGTGGCTGACCACCAGCGACTGGCCGGTCAGCGCATTGGACGGGAAGCCGGCGAAGAAGATCGCGGCCTCGGCGACATCTTCGAGCGTGGTGAACTCCCCGTCGACCGTATCCTTCAGCATGATCTTCTTGATGACGTCCTCTTCCGAAATGCCGAACTGCGCGGCCTGTTCTGGGATCTGCTTTTCTACCAGCGGCGTCAGCACGAAGCCCGGGCAAATGACGTTGGCGCGGACCTTGTGTTTCGCGCCTTCCTTGGCGACGACCTTTGCCAAGCCGATTAGCCCGTGCTTTGCGGTGACGTAAGGCGCCTTCAGCATCGACGCCTCTTTGGAATGGACCGAGCCGATATAGATCACGCTGCCGCCCTCGGGCTGGGCGTACATCTGGCGCAGCGCCGCCCGCGTAGTCAGGAAGGCGCCGTCCAGGTGGATCGCCAGCATCTGCTTCCATTTGGCGAATTCGAACTGCTCGACAGGGGCGACGATCTGGATGCCGGCGTTGCTGACTAGAATGTCCAGCCGGCCGAAGGTATCGATGACCTTCTGCGTGCCTTCGTCGACTTGCGCCTCGCTGGTCACGTCCATCGCGATACCGATCGCATGGTCGGGGCCGCCCAGTCCGGCGGCGACTGTCTCGGCGGCCTGTAGGTTCAGGTCGGCGATGGCGACCTTGGCCCCTTCGCGGACGTAAGCCGCGGCGATTTCCTTGCCGATGCCGCTTGCTGCGCCGGTGACGATGGCAACCTTGCCCTGAAGACGCATGATGAGACTCCGTGATCGAATAGAATAGCGACCTGCTGCACTGCAGCAGAGTTTTATCCTATCAAAACGCGGTCGGCTAGCGCCCTTCCACGACCGTGTTCTTCAGCGTGCCGATGCCGTCGATGCTGGCTTCGACGATGTCGCCGGGCTTCAGGAACCGTCCGCTGGCCCAGGCGACGCCCTCGGGCGTGCCGGTATAGACCACGTCGCCGGTCTGCAGCGCCGCGCGCTGGTCGACATAGGGCAAGATGACGTCCAACTTCCAGGTCATCTCCCCGGTGCGGGCATCCTGCCGCGTCTCGCCATTCACCTTGAGCGACAGGCGGACGTCGGGCGTATCGTCGCCGAACTCGTCGCGGGTCACGATCCAGGGGCCCAGCCCCGTGGTCTTGTCCAGGCTCTTGGACGAGAACAGGTCGAAGCCGATGCCGCTGCGCTGCAGATCCCGGGCGCTGACGTCGTTGCCGACGGTATAGCCGAGCACGCTGGCGATCGGGTTGGCGCGGTCGGCGATGGGCAGGCCGATCACCGCCACCAGCTCGACCTCGTAATCCAGTTGGCTGGTCAGCGGCGAGTGGTGGATCTGGTCGTTGGCCCCGATCAGCGCACGGTTCGATTTCAGGAAGGCGATGGGCGCCTTGGGCGGCTCCATCTTCAGCTCCTGCAGATGTTTCAGATAATTTGCGCCGACCACGAAGACTTGGGCGGTAGGTTCAATCGGCGGCAGCAGCCCGACCTCACTCAACGCAATGCTGTTGCCGGAGAATTGGAGTGCGTCTTCTCCCGCGCCTTGGGTCAGCTTCGGCGCCCAATCCGAGAACGAGTTCGCAACGGGCCTGAATTCGTCTTTGCCTAAGTCGACGACGCCCCAGAAGATGCCCCCGTTACGGACGCAGCGCGCGAGTTTCATCCTGCCCTCCCATTTATGCGATAGGGCTAGCGGACGCGGCCGATTTTGTCATCCGTGATCTGTACGTGATTTGGCTCTGCGGCAACACGGTTTAGCCAATTCTGGATGGCCGGGAAGGGCGACAAGTCAAATCCACCCTCGTGCGCCACATGGGTATAGGCATACAGAGCCATGTCGGCGATCGAATAGGCCGTCCCGACGAACCATTCGCGATCGGCCAGATGCTGTTCCATTACGTTCAGCGCGGCAACTCCGTCTTCGCGCTTAATCGGTAGGGCCACTCGGCGATACTCGGTCATTTCGACCTTATGAGTAATCCAATAGCGGACGGTCGCAATATTGGGTTCGTGGCTATATTGCTCGAAAAAAAGCCACTGCATCGTCTGGGCGCGTTGGAGCCGGTCGGCGGGCAGGAAATGAGTGTCCTCCGCCAGGTAGCATAGAATGGCGTTGGATTCTGCCAAGAACCGGCTGGGCGTCAGTTCGAGCACCGGGATTTTGCCATTTGGGTTCTTTTTCAGAAATTCCACGGTGCGCGTTTCGCCGCGATCTGTGTCATAGGCGATTCGCTCAAAAGGAATACCCAACTGGCTTAAGATCAGCCTCACCTTATAGGCGTTCCCTGAGGCGAGATTGTCGTGCAGCCGATACATCTGAATGCTCCAGCGAGTTGTCACCGGATTGAACTCCATGGAATTCGATCATTCAATGCAGATGTTGGTCTGCGCAATGCGCGCTCAACGCGGGCCGCTTGCCGAGCAATAGCCTATCTGCCACTGTGCTTTGTCAGTTCGGAGCCAACTCAATGTCCGTAAGCCTCTCTTCGCGCAGGCGTTTCCTTGGTCAGGCCGCGGCAGTGGGGCTTGTTTCATCATGGCCGGCTTGGGCGCAAGATCAACCCGCTAAGGCACCGGTGACGCCGCCGCCGCCCTCGCCTGACAGTGGTCCCCCGCCGGATGCGCCTTCACCTCCTGTGGCCGAAGCACCGGTCGAACCTCCACCTCCACCCCCTCCAGACCCAACCAGTGTGACGCTGCCGCTTGCCGGCGGCCCGAAGGACCGGCCGATTACTAAGGATTTTCCTCAAAAGGGGATGATGGTCCTGCAGTCGACCAGGCCGCCTGTTCTGGAAACGCCATTCGATGTTTTCGACAAAGGTCCGATTACGGCGAACAGCCAGTTTTATGTCGACTGGCAGACCGGTTCTCCGCCCGCGATGGTTAATACTGCCGCCTTCAGGCTCGCGGTACGCGGAAATGTCTCCCAAACGCTCTCTCTACCGCTCAGCGAGATCATGAGCGCTTTCCCGAAAGTTGAGATCGTTGCCGTCGATCAGGAGGCAGGCAATTCGCGTGGTCTATTTCAGCCAAGGGTTCCCGGCGTGCAGTGGGGGCACGGGGCCATAGGCAACGCCAAGTGGACCGGCGTGAGGTTGAGCGACATTTTAATGCGGACAGGGGTTAAGCCCGGCACGATCCAAGTGCGCTTTAGCGGAATGGATCAGCCCACCCCTGGTGCGCCCAAGTTGATGATGTCGCTCGATCTCGCCCATGCTCGGGATGGCGAAGTGATTGTTGCTTACGCGATGAACGGCGAACCTTTGCCTCTGCTAAACGGATTTCCGCTACGCCTCATCGTCCCCGGCTGGTATGCGCCCTACTGGGTCAAGATGCTGAATGATATTGAGTTGCTAACCACGCCGGACGACAATTATTGGACCGCAACGGCCTATCGTGTGCCGGCGACGCTCCATGCTGACGTCGCTCCTGGGGCGTCTGGCTATAAGACTGCACCACTCTCTCGGATGGTGCCGCGCGCATTTATTACCAATATTATGCCAGGTCAGAAACTGGCTCCAGATACATTGACCTTGGCGCGTGGCCTCGCTTTCGGCGGTGATAACGGCGTCGCTCGTGTCGATTTCAGCTTTGACGGCGGTCGAAGCTGGTCACCTGCAAAGTTGGGAAAGGATCTTGGCAAATATAGTTTTCGTCAGTGGGAGACACAATTCAAACCTGCTGCTGGTGCACTCACGCTGATGGCGCGCTGTACCAATACCAGCGGCGTGACACAGGCTGAAACACCCAACTGGAATCCCGGGGGCTTCGCGCGAGACGCGATAGAAGCGCTCGACGTAACGGTTGGAGGCGATGATGCGTCCCAATAAGCTGAATACTCGACTAGCCGTAGTCGCATTGGCTGTTGCCGCTGCCTTCGTGCTGTTTTCCCAATCGGCAATGGCCAAGAAAAGGGCTCTGCCGGCGCCCGCATTGTTGTCACAGACGGTCGAGTTGCCGGCCGGCGACGATGTCTTTCCCGACCGGCCTGGCGCGGAGACGGCCGACCGAAATTGCCTCTCATGCCATTCGGTCGATATGGTTCTGAACCAGCCGGCACTGCCCAGGGAAACTTGGGCTGGGGAGATCGAAAAAATGCGGAGCGTTTATAAGGCTGCCGTCGATCCCGGAGATATCGATGCGATCTTGGATTATCTGACGGCGATCAGGGGTGAAAGCCGTCGCAGTTGGCGGTGACCATTTTGCTCGGGATCAGTGCCGGAAGTGCCTGATCCCGGTGAAGACCATCGCTAGCCCACGTTCGTCTGCGGCGGCAATGACTTCGGCATCGCGCATCGAGCCGCCGGGCTGAATAATCGCTGTGGCCCCGGCGTCAGCCGCCGCGATCATGCCGTCGGCAAAGGGGAAAAAGGCATCCGACGCAACGACCGAACCGTTGGTCAGCGGTGCAGCCAGTTTGGCGGCGGCCGCAGCTTCGCCTGCTTTCCATGCCGCGATGCGGCTTGAGTCGACGCGGCTCATCTGACCGGCGCCGATACCGACTGTAGCGCCGTCCTTGGCATAGACAATCGCATTAGACTTTACGTGCTTGGCGACGCGGAACGCGAACAGCATATCTGCTAGTTCTGCATTGGTCGGCGCCCGTTTGGTAACAACTTTGAGCGACTGAAGTGTGATACGGCCTGTGTCGCGCGACTGCAGTAGGAAGCCGCCGGCGATTGCCTTGACAATCAGTCCGGGCTGCGCGGGGTCGGGCAGGGTTTCGGTCGCCAGAACGCGCAGATTCTTCTTGGTGGCGAGCACAGCCTGCGCCTCGGCGGAGATCGACGGCGCGACGATCACCTCGGCGAACAGCTTGGCGATTTCCTCGGCGGTTTCGGCGTCAAGTTCCTGGTTCACAGCGATGATGCCGCCGAACGCGCTGACCGGGTCGCATGCTAGCGCTCGAGCATAGGCCGCGCCGATGGACATCCCCTCTGCAACGCCGCAGGGGTTGGCGTGTTTGATGATGGCGACGGCCGGCCGCTCGAACTCGGCGACTAGCTCCAATGCCGCGTCGGCGTCGGCCAGATTGTTGTAGCTGAGCTCCTTGCCCTGAAGCTGTCGGGCGGTGGCGACGCCGGGGCGGCGACTGCCGTCACGATAGAGGGCCGCCTCCTGGTGCGGGTTTTCGCCATAGCGCATGCGCTGCTGCAGCACGCCGGCAAGTGCGAAACGTTCGGGCATGGTTTCGCCCTGCTGAACGGCAAACCAGGCTGAGATCGCTGTGTCATAGGCCGCGGTGCGGGCGAAAGCCTTTGCGGCCAGACGGCGCCGTGTCGCTAGGGTGGTTTGGCCTCGATGCAGCACAAGTTCTGCCATCACAGTTTCGTAATCGGCCGATTCGACAACGACAGTCACGAAATCATGGTTCTTGGCAGCCGAACGAATCATCGCCGGCCCACCAATATCGATGTTCTCTACGCAATCCTCGAACGGTTTGCCCGCCGCAACTGTTGCCTCGAAGGGGTAAAGATTAACCACAAGCAGGTCGATCGGCGGAATATCGTGGTCGCGCAGCGCCTGGGCATGATCGTCACGGCGCGCGAGCAGGCCACCGTGGATACGGGGGTGGAGGGTTTTAACCCGACCGTCCATCATCTCAGGGAAACCGGTATGGGCTGACACCTCGGTAACTTCGATGCCGGCTTCTTGGAGTGCGCGAAAGGTGCCGCCGGTCGACAGAAGTTCGACATTTTGCTCGCGCAGGGCACGGGCGAAGGGGATAAGGCCTGTTTTGTCCGAGACGGACAGTAGGGCGCGGGTTATCGAAACCGTATCGATCATGATGTGTTGGCTCTAAGCACTAGGGGTCGCAGAACGTTTCTCGCGGCGGAATGCCCACCGGACGATTGTGTCGCCTCGGCCTTCGGTTTGCCCCGACAACACGATCACATTGCTGCGCCGTGGCGTGCCGGTTCCGAAATAGACGCTGTCGTCCAAAGCAATGGCGTCGGTGTCAGAGCGGAATCGCCATCCGGTCCCGTCGCCGAGCCGTAAAAGCGCTGTTCGCCCATTCCCTGTCAAGGAGACGTGAACGTCCGGGTGTAGATGGAATCGGATGGCGAAGCGTTGAGGCGTCGTCCCGATTAGCGAATCTTCGCCTCGGAAATCCTCGCCGCCATCGCCCAGAAACAAGCGGCGTCGGTGGGTAACGCCGAGCCCGCAATAGCCGCTGTGCGTAATCTCGACCAAAGTGCCATCGGCGCTGTCATCTCGGTGCGATTCGACTTTGGGTGGACGCCGCCGCACTCCGCCGCCTTCCAGCAGTTCGACTTGATTTGTGTCAGCAACGGTTAGTGTCGAATGGGCTGCAGTGGCGGCGAGCGCGGTGCGCCAGGGGCTTAACCCGGGATGAGCACCACAATTGACGATGAAACGTTCCCGCCCGACCGACATCTCGAAACTCGCGATTCCTGCATGTGCGCGGTTGTCTAATTTGACGGGGGCTGGCGCGCCGCTATCGACGATGATGACGGTCCGACCGAGCGCGACACGATCGAAACCGGCCTGCGGCGCGCGTTTCAGTGGCCTGCCGCGAGCGTCAGCTTGGGTTACAATAGTATCCAGCAAAAGAGCTTCGCCCTGCTGGCTTCCATTGAACAATGCCAGCCCGCCATCGCCATGACGAAAAAAACGCAATGCCGGGGTCATGCGATCGATCGTGTGTTGCAGAACCTCCGGCATCGCATATCGAGCTGCTTTGTAAAGTGCTCTGATGTCGATCAACGCGCCCAGTATCGTGGCCTGAACGGTGGGATTGCGCTCGGCATGGCACCCGTCAGCCAGGATTTGGCGTGGCAGTTCCCGCAGCAACAGCTTTTCAGCTTGTAGGAACCTCGGTTCACCCGATTCTAAGCAGGCCCCGCTGGCAAGTAGCCCCTTGATTGCGAGCAAAAGCGGTGCACCGGTCAGATCGCCTGGAAGGGCCCGCGCCAGACCGCGCGCCTGCAGGGCCAGCGACCCGAAGAGTCTAGAGCGAAAGCCGTCGTCGGCGCTGGCGCAGAAGAAATCATGGAATGCGATCCAATTGGCGACACGCGCACCCATGACGTCTGCGCGCCCGGATATGTCGCCTCGCTTTGGCCGCCTATCCAGCCATTGGCTGGTAAGCAGCCGTGCATGCCGCCGCGCCGCGTCTCCCCCGACGGCGCGCAGATCGCGCAGCCACTCGAAACTGTGCATGGCGGCGAACCAGGGTTCGTGCGCTCGAGCGCTCCAGGGTGATCCGTTAACCATGACCGTCTCACCAGCCAGCGTAATCACGTTGGTCAGCATTATGCGGCCGCGTGTAGCGTCGCCCGGCCAGGGGTTGGGTGGTACAAGGGAAAGAGACGAGGGAGCAGAGCCCTGCAACGGGCTCGCGAAACGAAAGGCCCTGAGCGCACGGCCGAATCCGGCTTCGCTCATCCCCGTCATCCTCGCAGATCTGCGATCGCCTGAGCGTAGTGATTGGCTCCGCCGGAAAACACCGCCGTGCCAGCAACCAGCACGTCGGCGCCGGCGGCAATGACGCGGGGCGCCGTATCGTGCGCGATGCCGCCATCCACTTCGAGATCGATTGGGTGTGATTGCCTATCGATCAGATTACGCACCTGGGCGATTTTGGATTCGAGCGGTATGAACTTTTGGCCGCCGAAACCAGGATTGACCGTCATCACCAGAACGAGATCGATCAGATCCATTACAAATTCCAGTCGATCGACCGGGGTGGAGGGGTTCAACGCTACGCCGGCCTTTTTCCCCAGAGACTTGATTAACTGCAGCGAGCGATGGAGATGCGGGCCGGCTTCTTCGTGAATCGTGATGATGTCTGCCCCTGCGTCCGCAAACAGGGGAATGAAATAATCCACTGGCTCAATCATCAAATGGACGTCGAATGGCTTGCGTGAATGCGGACGAAGCGCCTTGACCACCGCTGGACCGATTGTAAGGTTCGGCACATAGTGCCCATCCATCACATCCACGTGAATATAGTCTGCCCCGGCATCATCGACCGCATGCACCGCCTCGCCCAAGGCGGCGAAGTCGGCGGAGAGAATCGAAGGGGCGATGCGGATGGTTTGTTGCACCACCGATTCCTATCAATTACCCGGGCTGCCCGCAATGAATTCGGGCCTTTAAAAAATCATTCTTTTCGAATCAGCCTGCTCGCGAAAAAACCGTCCATACCACCTGCTGGCAACCAGTGACTGGGCAATGTTCGAATATCGCCGGTTGAGGTAATCGCTTCAGATAACCCGGCGAGTTCATTGGGTGCGACAGGCTGGCGCTGCCATCCGGCGTGCTCCGCGAGGAAGCGCTCAACCTGCATTTGGCCTTCTTCCGGTTCCAACGAACAGGTGCAGTAAATCAGCAAGCCACCGGGCCGGACCAGCAATGCTGCTCGATCCAGCAAATCCGCCTGCAGCCGAGTTAGCTGCGCCAGATCCTGTGGGCTTTTCGTCAGTGGAATATCGGGATGACGGCGGATGGTCCCGGTCGCTGTACAGGGGGCGTCGAGCAGGACACCATCTACGAGTGTCCCGCCGGCTGGTTTCCAGACCAATGCATCTGCAGCAACCAGTGAGGCTGATAGGCCGAGACGTTCAAGATTTTTCGCCACGATCGCAAGTCGTGAAGCCGATCTGTCCACCGCAGTTACGCGCGCGCCGGCGGCGGCGAGTTGCATCGACTTGCCACCGGGCGCTGCACACAGATCGACAATGACTTGATCTCGCAATTCACCGAATAGTCGTACCGGAATGGCCGCCGCTGCGTCCTGAACCCACCACTTGCCTTCGGTAAAGCCTGGCAGGATCTCAATTCGGCCGCCTGCCGCGCGGCGCAGCGTACCTGTCGGAAGGATCGTCGCCTCCAGCGCTTGCGCCCAGAACGCGGCATCCTCACCGTGTTTTAGTGTGAGATCGAGCGGCGGTTCTTCGAGATGTTGGGCGGTAATGGCCCGAACAGTATCTTCGCCATAGGCTTGCACCCAACGACGCCATAGCCAATCGGGAAGGTTGAGACGCGGCGCATCCTGATCTGCCTCGATTGCCTCGCTCTCGCGCGAAAGGCGTCGCAATACGGCATTTGCCATGCCTTTGCCCCGACCAAGCCCGATTGCTTGTGCCAGATCGACAGCAGTCGCCACGGCGGCGTGAGGCGGAGTCTTTAAAAACATCAACTGAGCCGCGCCGAGGCGTAACAGATTCATCAATGCTTCCGGGCGGAGAGGCAGTTTGGTGTCGGTAAGCCGGCTGAGTGCATCGTCGATCTGGCCCAAGCGTCGGATGGTGGTCGTCGCTGCGAGGCGGGCGAATGCACGGTCTCGGGGGTCCATCTGCGATTTGCTCAGCGCTGCGTCGACGGCCTCGTCAAGCGGCCGTTTGCGGTCGAGAACAAGCGCCAAAATCTCAAGTGCCGCATTTCGGCTTGCGAGGGCTGGTACAAGAGAGCGGTGGCCATTGGCCGGTTTACGAATTGCCTGCTTCACCACCACCCACCAAAAAGCCAACTCTCGAACGCAATCTTATGTATGCCTACGTTATAGATGAGACTGGGTAACCATGCGAATGCGCGTAGGACACCAACCACAGTTGCCATCAGGAGATTGATCAGCAGCGATCTGATTTGTGCTGCGCCACTGGGAACGGGATGCCCAAAAAGAGCCGTGAACCAGAGCGGGCCAGCGAGGATGGTTCCAAATATCGCACCGACGGTCATATATATTTGTACGAAATTTCTGCGCATGACTTACGCCTCCTTGGCGAGGAGGAAACTGCCTGCCATATGTTGCATATGGCTGACGAAACAAATCCTCCCGTCTCAAACCCCCCAGCGACATCTAAAGTGCCCGAATCGCGCATAGAAGATTCGCCGCCCAAACCGCGTGAAATAGGTGGTCCGAAAGGTCCCGAGCCGACCCGTTACGGGGATTGGGAAGTCGGAGGGAGATGTACTGATTTTTGAGCGCTAATTAGAGATCCACCATTACGGGCACATGGTCCGACGGTTGGAGCCATTCTCTTGTTTCCTTGGCGACCTGCGCTCCGATCAGGCGGTCGGCCAGCGGCGGCGTGACCCATATGTGGTCCAGACGGCGTCCGCGATCCGAGATCTTCCAATCCAGGTTGCGATAGCTCCACCAAGTGTAGAGCTTCTGATCGGCGGGTACGAAATGGCGAACGGCGTCGACCCAGCCGATCGAGTTCTGCATTGCAGTCAGCTTTTCGACCTCGATAGGCGTGTGGGACACGATCTTCAGAAGCGCCTTATGCGACCAGACGTCATGTTCCAGCGGCGCGATATTCAAATCGCCGACCAGGATCATCGGGCGGGCGGAAGACCGTTCCGCGGGCCACCACGCTGTCAGCTCATCCAGGAATTGCAGCTTATGGGCGAATTTATCATTGACCGCCGGATCGGGAATATCCCCGCCCGCCGGAATATAAAGGCAGTGGATTTCGATACCGTCTTCGGTCGTTGCGACGATGTGGCGGCAGTCTTCCTTTTGGCACCAATGGCGCACCTCGCGCGCGCCCAGCGGAATGCGGGAGATGATCGCGACACCGTTATAACTTTTCATCCCGGCGATATGCATATGGGCATAGCCGTGGGCGGCGAAAGCCTCGTTCGGGAAGAACTGGTCCTGGGTCTTGGTTTCCTGCAGGCAAAGGACGTCAGGTTGATATTTGTCGAGAAACTCCAGCACGCTCGGCAGCCGCAGCCGGACGGAATTGATGTTCCATGTGGCGATTCTCAAAATGTGCTTCCTCGAGCAGCGGGCGGGTCGCCTCTTCTGCCGGGCTTTTGCGGTCAGCGCAATCGAAGGATGATTGCCTTAACACCCGGGTTTTTGCTGCTTGCCGCATCGGACGCGGTCAAAGCTCGCTGTCGTCAGAAGGAAAATTGCGACCCGCAGCGAAAGCCCGCCGGCGCCGGGCACCGGCGCGCCCTGAAGCTGGATGTCGGAATAGAACAGGCTGCTGGGGAACAGGTTTCGTAATGTGCCGTTTTCAGTGCCGAGGGCAGGTCGATCAGAATGGCAGCTTCATCCCGGGGGGAAGGGGGAGGCCACCCATCATCTTCTGGGTTTCGCCCGCGACATAGGCCTCGACCTTAGTCTTTGCATCGTTAACGGCGGCGATGATCAGATCTTCGAGGATTTCGACGTCCTCCGGATCGACCGCCGCCTTGTCGAGCGTAATCTTCTTCAACTCGCCCTTGCCGTTCATGACCGCCACGACCATGCCGCCGCCCGATTGCCCGCTCATCTCGACCTCGGCGAGCTTGGCTTGCATCTCCGCCATGCGGGTCTGCATCTGCTGGGCCTGTTTCATCAATTGGCCGATGTTCTTCACGGCTCGTCTCCGGGTTCTAAGGATAGGTCGCCGACATCGGCGGGGTAGTTTGGATCGCCCATATCCTCCACGGGAACGGCGGTCGGGGCAAGATCGCGCACGTCTGTGATCACCGCGCCGGGAAAGGCTTCCATAAGTGCCTGCACAGTCGGGCTGGCGCGCGCGGAATCCAAGGCGGCATTTCGTTGGGCTTGATCGGCTTCAGACAGCGTCGGTTCACCAACGGCCGATGAGATGCCGATCACCCAACGTCTGCCAGTCCATTCCGAGAGAAGACTCCCCACGCGGTTGGCAAGGTTGGGAGGGGCGCTAGGCAGCGTGTTGAGTTCGATGATGCCGGTTTCGAATCGTACGAGACGCACACTGCTTGCCAGATGGTACTCCAGAATACCTTCCTTCTTTTCGGAAAACAGTCGCACCAGGTCGCGGTAGTTTTTCGGATCAGGGAGTACATCGGGCAAGGTCGTGGGCTCGACGGCCTGGACCTCCATCACGAGCGGCAGTGCAGATACATCTTGTATCTCCACCGGTCGCTCACGCGCCAAGACAGTCATGGAACTTCCGCGCATCGCCGGGGAATCCTGTCGATGGGCGGATGGCTGAGCCGATCGCCCATTCTCGCCTCTCGGGGCGGGCGCGGAAGGGGTGGCTGCACCGCTCTGAATTTGTCGAACCAGATCGCCGGGCGTGGGCAAATCAGCGGCATATACCAGGCGCAAGACGATCATTTCGGCTGCAGCGTGTGGGTTTGGCGCAATTTGTATCTCGCCCATACCCTTTAGCAAAAGCTGCCAAGTTCGGGTCAGAACCGGCATGGATAACTTCTCGGCCAGGGTCCCGCCGCGCTTCAATTCCAGGTCTGCGCGCGTCCCGGAACTTCCGGGCGCAAGCCGCAGACGCGTTAATGCATGCGTGAGGTCGAGCAGATCCTCGACGATAGTGCTGGGGTCGGCACCTGCCGAGTGGAGTTTTCCAAGAATCTCCAGCGATGCCTTTGCCTCGCCGCTCATTGCAGCCTCGAAGAGATCAAGAACGACGGCATGATCGGCAAGACCCAGCATGTCGCGAACCTGATCGGCGGTGACGATGCCGCCGCCACGTGCGATGGCCTGATCCAGAAGAGACAGGCCGTCGCGTGCCGATCCATCCGCGGCACGCGCAATCAAGGCCATCGCCGCAGGTTCGATTGTGACGTTCTCTGCGTCGGCAATGCGATTGAAATGTTCGCTCAGCAGACCGGAATCGATTCGGCGCAAATCGAAGCGCTGGCATCGCGACAGAACAGTGACGGGAACCTTGCGGATTTCCGTGGTCGCAAAGATGAATTTTACGTGCGGTGGCGGCTCTTCGAGTGTTTTCAACAATGCATTGAACGCCGCCTTTGACAGCATATGCACTTCGTCGATGATGTAGATCTTGTAGCGCGCGGCTGCCGGAGCATAGCGTACTCCGTCGATCAACTCGCGTATATCGTCGATGCCGGTGCGTGATGCCGCGTCCATTTCCTGGACGTCGACATGGCGGTCGGCGGCTATTGCGACGCAGTTCTCGCATACTCCGCAGGGAGTAATGGTCGGGCCGCCTTTGCCGTCGGGTCCCAGGCAATTCAAGGCGCGCGCGATGATGCGTGCCGTTGTCGTTTTGCCGACCCCACGCACGCCGGTCAGCATAAAGGCATGGGCTATACGGTTTTGCGCGAAGGCGTTGGTCAGTGTGCGGACCAGCGCGTCCTGACCGATTAGCTCGGCGAATGTTGAGGGACGGTATTTGCGCGCCAGAACGCGATAGGGCGCAGCCGCCTGCGCCGCTGTTAGATCGGGCGGCGTCGGGTCGAGAAAAAGGCTGCCGCTATCGATGTCGCTCAAGCGCTCTTCCAAAGGCAAATCGACAAAATTGAAGGTGGGAGGCTGGAACGACGACCCGAACCGAAACTCGTTACGGCTGCTTCCTCTCGGACCTGACCGGGTTGGCGAGGAGCCCGTCCATCGCCAACCTCCCGCTGCATCATATCAGGCTTTGGGGGGCAGGGGGCAAGGGGGCGTTTGCGCGTGAATGCCGCCAAAGAATCCTGCGATCTCGTCCGCGGCGCGGTCGGGGTCTTCCCGATGAGGGAAATGGCCGACTCCTGCCATCGGCGCGAATTCCAGATCGGTGAAATATTCCCCCAGCCGGTCACCCCATTCCGCCTTGATTACCCGGTCTTCCTCTCCCCAGCACACCCGCGTTGGCACGGTAATCGGTCTCACAGGCGGCGCATTGCCCTGCATGATGGCGATTCGCGCCGCATTGTTGCTCAGGTACCAGTTGAAGCCGCCCTGCAGATTGCCGCGGGCCATGAAGTTATCGACCCAGTCCTCCAGCACGTCGTCGAACGCGTCCGGCCGGACCGACCAATGGCGAAGGAAATGGGCAAAATAGGTGCGGCATGTATCGCGCGATGCACCAACGAGAGAGGCTGCCATCGGTTGCTGGTGGAAAGACTGGTACCAGATTTCCTTCAGATGCTCCGGTTGAGTCCAGCGGCCGCCGACGCCCGGGTATGGGCAGTCGAAGAAGAACAGGCCGGCTAGCCGCGCTGGGTCGCTCCGCCCCAATATCTGCGCGATATAGGCCCCGACATCGTGCGAGACAATGCCGACCTTGCCCAGGCCCAGCGCATCCAGCAATCCGACGAGGTCTTGTGTATGCACCTCCGGCCCCACCTTGTCCGACGGCGCCGGGTCGCGATGCCCGCTTTGGCCGAAACCCCGCAGATCCGGCGCGATCAGGTCGAACCGGTCCGCCAGCCGCTCCATCACCGGCTTCCAGGTCAGCCAGAACTCCGGCCAGCCGTGCAGCAGGACCAGGGGTTCGCCCTGGCCGCAGCGGGCGTAATGGATCGGCGTGCCGTCGATCCGCAGCGTATCGTGCTCGATTTTTGCCACGACGTATTCCTAGGATGGTGTGCGGTTCCCAACTATAACGGGCGAAGCACAATCCGAGATATCCCAAATGCCCCAGTTCCGGCAGATCAGACCCAACCCGCTCTCCGATCCCGATTTCGACCGCGCCTCGCATCGGCGGCTGGACGAGGGGTGGCTGGCAGTGACGCGCGCCTCCGCCGAGGCGCAGGTCGTTCCGGTGTGGCGCTCCAAAGGCCTGGTTGTGCCGGGCGAGGATTTTCGCCGCGCGGTAACGATCACCGCCGACCGGTTCGATTGGGATGCCGCCCTCGACACCGTGTTTCTCGGCTTCACCCGCGGCCAAGCCCATTTCGCCGCCGACATATCCGGGCTGGCGCCCGAGGATATCGCGGGGCGCTTCGGCAGCCTCGGCATCTTCGAGGATATGCGCATGGTGGGCGCCGTGCTGCCGGCCGATGAGGCGGCGCTGCTGGCCTATGCCAAGGGCATACTTTGGTGGCATGAGCGGCACCGCTTCTGCGGCGTTTGCGGGCACAAGACCGCCTCGGTCGACGGTGGTCACCGCCGGCTCTGCACCAACGATGCCTGCAAGGCCGAGCAGTTCCCGCGCAGCGACCCTGCCGTCATCATGCTGGTCGAACATGACGACCGCTGTCTGCTGGCGCGCGGCGCGCGTTTCCCGGCCAATTTCGTCTCGGTGCTGGCCGGCTTCGTCGAGCCCGGCGAAAGCCTGGAGGATACCGTCGCCCGCGAGGTCTATGAGGAATGCGGTGTGCGCGTGCACGATATCGCCTATGCCTCGTCACAGCCCTGGCCGTTCCCGTCCTCGCTGATGCTGGGCTTCCGGGCCAAGGCCAAGGACCCGACGCTGAAGCTGGACCCTGCTGAAATTCTGGAGGCGGATTGGTACACGCGCGATCAAGTGCGCGCGATCGCCGCCAACGGCCCGATGTCGATGGAGCCGGGCGGCCCGCTCAGAATTCCGCCCCCATTTTCCATTTCCAGACGTTTGATCGACGACTGGCTCGACGAAGTTTGAAGGACGGACGATGAAACTCGACAGCTACACCACCCTAGGCCGCTCGGGCCTGCGCGTCAGCCCGCTGTGCCTGGGCGCCATGACCTTCGGCAACGGCGAGGGCTCGAACGCGGATGAGGCGACCTCGCGCCGGATGTTCGACATGTATGTCGAACGGGGCGGCAATTTCGTTGACACCGCCGACGGCTATACCGGCGGCGTCAGCGAGGTCCATGTCGGCAAGTTCATCGCCGACACCAAGTCGCGCGACAAGATCGTGCTGGCGACGAAATTCACCTTCGCGGTGGAGCAGGGCAACCCCAATGCCGGCGGCAACGGCCGCAAGAACATCCTGCGCGCGGTGGAGGCGTCGCTGAAGCGGCTCAAGACCGATTACATCGACCTCTACTGGCTCCATGCCTGGGACATGTTGACCCCGGTGGAGGAGGTGCTGTCGACCATCGATACGCTGGTGCGTGACGGCAAGGTTCGCCATTTCGGCCTCTCCGACGTGCCGGCCTGGTATGCGGCCCGGGCGCAGACCATCGCCGAGCTGCGCGGGACAGAGCGGATCGCCGCCTTCCAGCTTGAATATTCCCTCGTCCAGCGCGACATTGAACGCGAGCATATTCCGCTGGCCCAGGAACTCGGCATCGCGCTCTGCCCCTGGAGCCCGCTTGGCAGCGGTTTCCTCACAGGCAAATATCGCGGAACGGCCAAGGCTGGCGAGGTCCGGCGACTCGACGCCTTCGCCGGCACGCCCTTCGCCCGCTTCGACACCGAACGCAACCGCGCCATCGTCGAAGTGCTGGTCAAGATCGCCGAAGAACTGGGCCGCCCGCCGGCCGAGGTCGCGCTGAACTGGGTTATGGGCCGCCCTGCCGTCACCTCGACCATCCTCGGCGCGTCGAAGCCCGATCAGTTGGTCTCCAACATGGCCTCCTTGGAATTCGAAATCCCGGCGGAACTGCGCCAGCGCCTGGACGAAGCCAGCGCCACCGAAACAGGCAACCCCTACCGGTTTTTCCAGCCGCATATGCAGGCGATGATGCGCGGGGGGACGGATATCAGGAAGTGGAGAGCGTAGGGCTATTAAGTGGTCAGACGTCGAGCGAAAACAAGAAACGCCCGGGCAGCATCGAGGGGGATATATGGTTACCAATATCAAGCCGCTAGGGAAAAATTCCGGGCTTGAGGTCAGCGGCGTCGATCTCGACATGCCGTTGGATGCCGACACTCGAAAGGCGCTTCAAGATGCCTTCTTGGCCGCCGGGATACTTCTGTTTCGGCGCGCCGCGAGCGGTCCGGAGGCGCACCTGTCGCTCAGCCGCTGCTTCGGAGAACTGCAGCGTCATCCGGTGAGGGAGAATTGGGCGGCCGGCTATCCCGAATTGGTCGACATATCCTATCGCCCCGCCATTCAGGGCGAGTCCAGCGTGGCACTCTATGAGGTGGACGGAAAACGCCGCGGCGGCTGGCTGCCGTGGCATTCTGATCTCAGATATATGAGCAAGATCAATCGGGGCGGGATCCTGCGGTCGATCACGCGCCCGAGCGAAGGCGGCCGAACCGGCTTTATCGATCAGATTGCCGCCTATACCACGCTGCCCGAATCGCTGAGGCGGCAGATCGAGAATCTTCACGTCGTCTATCAGCTGCGTTCGGACTTCACGCAGGAGAAGTTCGGCAAGCCCGAAAGCCTGAGGCTGGTCACCAATGCGGCGGCCTTGAGCGCGATGGCGGCCCGCATCGACCGGGACTTCCCGCCTGTTGTTCATCCGATGGTCTACGTTCAGCCGGAAACCGGCCGCAAGGTTCTCAACGTCTCGCCCACGTCTGCGGTCGGCATCCATGAGATGCCGAACAGCGAAGGCGACGCGTTGCTGGAGGAGGTCCTATCCTATGCCCTCAACCCCGCGCTGGCTTACTACCATGATTGGCAGGAGAACGACCTGGTTCTCTGGGACAATTGGCGGACCTTGCATTGCGCCGAGGGCGTTCCGGAGGACTGCGTTCGGGAAATGCAGCGCACGACAATCGCTGGCGATTATGCGCTGGGGCACCGATTGTCGGAATTCGAAACGCGAGGGTAGGGCGTTTTCCATCTAGACTGCGTTGCGGAGGGAATGAATGTTGGGACAGAAGCGATTCTGAGGGGGAGAACAGAACATCATGATAGCTCAGCAAATGCGGTACGACGGTGAGGTGATTGTCGTCGCGGGCGGGGGCGGCGCGATCGGGGGCGCCGCGGCTGAGCTGTTCGCGGCGCGCGGGGCAAAGGTCGTGGTCAACGACATCAGCGAAAACGCCCATGCTGTATGTGAGAGTATCAACGCCGCTGGGGGTACTGCGATAGCCTCCATCGCGTCGGCGGTGACCGAGGCCAAGCTGATCGTTCAGACCGCGCTTGATGCCTTCGGCCGGATCGACGTCGTGCTGAATACGACGGGCCTGACCCATGTTGGCCTGTTCCACACGATTTCGGCCGAGGACTGGGACCGCTCATTCGATTCGCATTTTACCTCGACGCTGGAACTGGCGCGGGCGGCCTGGGCGGCGCTTTCGGCATCGGGCAACGGACGCCTGATCAATTCCTCATCGACCACGATTTTCGGCGGCGAATATTGCAGCCCCTATATCGCGCCCAAGGGCGCCATATTCGCGGCCGGCAGGGCCTGGGCGCTGGAAGGCCGATCGCAAAATATCCGGGTTAATACGATCATGCCGACCGCGATCAGCCAGATGAACGACAACTTGCCCGATCCTGTGCTGGTCCAGGTCTACCGCGAATATTTTCAGCCTGAAAAGGTTGCCGGCTTCCTGGGCTGGCTGGCTCACAAGGACAACACGCTGTCGGGCCACACTTTCGTCGTCGGCGGTGGCCAGGCCGCCCATGTCTATCTCGTGGAAGCCGCGCCTGTGTTCGTGGCAAACCCCGAAAGTCCCGAGGCCTGGGCGCAACACGCGGCGGCTCTCACCTCGAAAGTCCAGGCCGTGGCGCCGGACAATGTGGCCGATGAAATGCGTCTTCGCCTCGAGGCGATGGGCTTGCCCACGGGTAACTTGGCGAATCACGCCGGTTGGGCGTCCCAGGAGTGAAGTTGGGATAAATCTCATTCTGCTGGTTACTCGCTCATTCAATCGAGTTTGTCCGTTCGAGGCGGGTCCGGCTGAACCAGAAAAGCTCTCAAGCGCGACCCCAACCCGATTTTATCCCCGCGTCAGCAGCTGGTCGTTGGGTTGGATAATGGGCGATGGAACCCACGCTTGGCGCGGGAAGTCCGCTTCTTAGTCGCCGCGTCGGCTTGGGTCGCCGGGAAATGTGCCCAGCACGACGATCGAGTGCCCGAAGAATCTGAGTTCTTCAAAGGCCCGGGCCATGGCCGGGTCGTCCATCCGTCCTTCCACCTC
Organism: Rhodospirillales bacterium; assembly: GCA_003165335.1. Taxonomy (GTDB): domain Bacteria; phylum Pseudomonadota; class Alphaproteobacteria; order BOG-932; family Roseiterribacteraceae; genus BOG-932. The sequence goes on from PLTD01000175.1 coordinate 35,737, forward strand.
GGCATAGAACTGCGTGGCATTGAACGAACCATTGAGCATATAGCTCTCCAGCTTCGTCATATTGATCCCGTTGGTCGCAAAGCCGCCCATGACTTTGTAGAGCGCAGCCGGAATATTGCGGACTTCGAAGACGAAGCCGGTGACCGCGACCGGACAGTCCGCTGGTAAGGGCAATTCGGCCTGCGACATGATGAGGAAGCGCGTCGTATTGTTCGGCGCATCCTCGAGATTGCTTTTCAGAATATCGAGACCGTAAATCTCGGCCGCCAGCGACGAGGCGATGGCCGAGCGCGTCGGGTCGCAGGCGCGCGCAACTTCCTCTGCTGCACCGGCAGTGTCATAGAATGTAACCGGGGCAATACCCAGGGCCCGCAGGTTGTTGCGGACCTGTCCGAGCGCCTGGATGTGACTCAGCGCCTCGCGAATTCTGGAAAGCGTCGCGCCGCGAACGCCCAACAGGCAGTGATGTACCGGTTGGAAATGCTCACCGACGATCTTCAAACCACCGCCGGGCAGTAAATGGTGAATGTCCGCGACCCGACCGTTCTGAGAGTTTTCAACCGGAATCATAGCCCGCTCAGCGCGGCCTTCGCGTACTGCGGCAAATACATCCTCGAATGCCACGCAAGGCATGGTCGGGATGCCGGGAAATACCTGACGGCAGGCGAGGTCGGAATTCGCGCCGAGCGCGCCTTGAAACGCTATCGGTCCTTTGATGCTCGTCATTTTAACTCCAACAGGGCTCGCGCCCGCTCCAAGTCGGCATGTGTGTCGACTCCCAGTGGCACCGTATCGACCACTGTGACGGAAACGTTCATACCCAGAGCGAGGGCGCGAAGCTGTTCCAGCTTTTCCCGCTTTTCTAGTACGGACTGGGGCGCAGCGACAAATGCGTCAAGGGCTTCCCGGCGATAAGCATAGAGACCGATATGGTGATAGAGCGGTCCAGGTCCGCTAGGCGCTGGCAACCGCGTGAAGTAGAGCGCCCTGCCATACCGCTCGCCAATAGGTTCGAATACGGCCTTGACGACGTTGGGATTGTCTCTTTCATCCTCTGCCGCGAGCGCTACCGGCGTAGCGATGTCAACCGACGGATCTGCAAGAAGGCGGTAGGGGGCCCGAATGGTCTGCGGGTCCAGTACGGGGAGGTCGCCTTGCACGTTAATGACCGCGTCATGCCGTCGCTCGGGGTCCAGTTCTCGCAGCGCTTCGGCGATGCGGTCCGACCCGGACTCATGATTATATCCGGTTCTTTGAGCACGGCCGCCGGCGGCCTCGATCGCATCGATAATCTCCTGGTCGGGCGTGGCCACGACGACTGGTCCTATTTCGGCCTCCATGGCTCGGCGCCAAACATGGACGATCATCGGCTGACCGGCGATGTCGAGCAGAGGTTTTCCCGGCAGTCGCGTTGCCGCGAGACGGGCCGGGATCAGGATGATCGGATTTGTCGGGGGATCTAGGGAAACAGCCATTCTCAAGCTTCGTAACCTTCACAGTGGCGCTGTCAAGTCGGCCTCTGCGACATTCGGTCCGCCAACCAAGTGCGGTTATGACCGCGATTGAACCGTCAAAAGCCTTCGCCTTCGCACGCGCTTTGGTTATAGAGGCGGGTAGCTGGGGATTCGAACCAGCTTTGTACATATCGTCGGCCGATCGTTTCGGCCCTTACGCCTCGGACGGTTCGCTTATGGAAAGCAATAAATTCTACGCCGCGATACTCGTGGCTGGTGTTCTTGCGATGATTTCGATCATTGCGTCCGGAATGCTGGTCGAGCCGGTACAGCTCGCCAAGCCTGCCTACCCGATCGAGGGGGCGGCCGAAGCATCCGCAGGCGCCCCGGCAGCAAAACCTGCCGAAACTGAGCCGGTGTCGCCATTGCTCGCGAAAGCCGACGTCGATCATGGCGCTCAAATTGCCCGCCAGTGCATGGCTTGCCACAACTTCGCCAAGGGTGGCCCGAATATGGTTGGGCCCAACCTGTGGGGAGTTGTTGGTGGCCCGCACGATCATAAGGCGGATTATTCTTACTCCGATGCCATGAAGAACTTTGCGGGCAATTGGGACTTTGAGGCGATCAACAAATTCATCGAGCATCCGCAGGCTTATGTCCCAGGTACGAAAATGGGCTTCGCCGGTCTGAAAAAAGCTCAGGATCGCGCTGATGTAATCGCATGGCTGCGTCAACAGTCCGATAGTCCGGTGCCACTGCCCGCGGACAAATAAGCGCGGATGAAGCCTTCACCGGAGTACCCCGGTGATTGATTTAGATGATGCGATTGCGCTGGCGGAGCGTCTTGCCGCCGCCGCCGCCGCCGAAATACGACCGCGTTTTCGTCAGGTTATCGCGACAGAACGTAAGGCCGATGTCAGTCCGGTGACGGAGGCCGATCGCGCTGCCGAATTGGCGATCCGCACAATACTGTCTGTGGAGCGTCCGACAGATGGGATTGTAGGCGAAGAATTTGGGAGCATCAGCGGTTCGTCCGGTCTAACCTGGGTGATCGATCCCATCGACGGCACCAAAGCCTTTATGACAGGGCGGTCTACATTCGTGACCTTATTGGGTCTGCTGGACGGCGACGTACCGTTACTTGGCGTGATCGATCAGCCCATCACCGGTGACCGCTGGGTAGGAGCGGCAGGAAGACAGACTCTTCATAACGGGCTGGCTGTGCGGACAAAGCCGAATGCCGATTTGGATGCCGCGATATTTAGTACAACCGATCCCAATCTGTTTCCGGGAACGGATGGCGAGATCTATCGACGCCTATCGTCGGCGGTGGGGATGCGGACTTATGGCGGAGATGGACTTGCCTATGGTTTGCTGGCCTCGGGCTGGATAGACACAGTGCTAGAATCGGGCCTTAAGTTGCATGATTTCGCGGCACTGGCACCGGTGGTCGAGGGTGCCGGCGGGGTGATCACCGATTGGTCGGGCAAAAGGCTCAACGCCAACTCTGATGGTCGTGTTTTGGCCGCTGGCAATGCCGAGTTGCATAAGCAATTGTTGTCGCTGATTCGATGAGCGGCGCAAGATACTGTCGGTAGTGCCGTAAACAACGCGAGTCGAGCTGCGGGTTAAATGAAAATTTCGGCAATTTGGGATTGGCGATGAAGCGATTCAGTGCACGCTTCGACCATATTCTTCCGTGGCTGGCGTTCCTGCACGATACGGTGATGGCGGGACTCGCTTTCGCTTTGGCCATGTATCTTCGCGTCGGTGGCGCAGTTCTTGATACTTATCGGCTACCTCTGGAAACCGGTTTACCGATTTTCATGTTGTCCGCAGCTATTTCATTTCGGCTGCTCGGACTTTATCGCGGTCTATGGCGCTATGCGTCGGGACGTGATTTGACCTCGATCGTCAAGGCCGTACTTCTAGCCCTGCTGATATTTCTGCCATTGATGTTCCTCAAGGACCGCTTGGAGCTATTCCCGCGGCAAGTTCTGCCGATTCTGGCTATGGTGCTGCTCGTACTTCTGGCCGGTCCTCGGCTTTTGTACAGAATGGCCAAGGATCATTTTGCAGGCGGTCGTATCGAGCATTCGAGACGTACGCCGGTATTGCTGATCGGTGCCGGTGACGGCGCTGAGCTTTTTATACGGGCGATGGCGGGGAATGCTGCTCACCCATACAGGGTTGTGGGCGTGCTGGACGATGTGAAACGCAATCTTGCCGGCCGCCAGATACGCGATATCAAGATCCTGGGCCATGTCGACGATCTCCCTGCCGTCATCGAGCGGCTTGGTCGTCAGGGTGACAGACCACAGCGGCTGATAGTGACGCGTCCATCAGCTGAACTCGATGGTGCCGCCATGCGACGTCTGGTCGACTTGGCGCAGCCCTTCGGCTTCACAATCGCTCGCCTTCCCGCCTTAACCGAATTTCGTGACGCGGTCGCCGACGGCAGGCTGAAATTGCAGCCGATTGAAGTAGTCGATCTTCTCGGTCGGCCTCAGGTCGTGCACGATATTTCGGCGTTGCGGGCAATGGTCGCCGACCGAAAGGTTCTCGTTACCGGAGCCGGGGGGACGATCGGCGGCGAACTGACAAGGCAGCTTGCCGCATTATCACCGTCGCGACTTGTGTTGGTAGAACACGGTGAGTTCGCCCTTTACAACATCGGCCAGGCGATCGGTCATGAGCACCCCGGCCTCAATTTTGCGACCCATTTGGGCGATATCCGCGACCGGGCACGCATAATGACGATTATCCTCGACGAACGACCCGATATCGTCTTTCACGCTGCGGCGCTGAAGCATTTGCCGCTGGCTGAAATTAACCCTTCCGAATGTGTTCTGACCAACGCGATCGGAACGCGCAATGTCGCCGACGCTGCACGAGCCGCAAGTGTTAAGGCGATGGTCATGATCTCAACTGATAAGGCGGTCCATCCCTCAAGCATCATGGGTCTGACCAAGCGGATAGCTGAAACCTACTGTCAGGCCGTCGATGTGGATGGCGACAGGCAGACGCGGTTCGTCACTGTGCGATTCGGCAATGTCTTGGGGTCGACAGGGTCTGTTGTGCCACTGTTTGAACGTCAGCTTGCTGCCGGCGGTCCGCTGACCGTGACCCATCCCGATGTCGAACGTTATTTCATGACTTGCGGGGAGGCAGTTCAGCTTGTGCTTCAGACTGTGGCTCATGGCTTCAGCGGGGCAGGCGAACGCGGTCGGATTTTCGTATTGGACATGGGCGAGCCGGTGAAAATCGTTGATTTGGCTCGTCAGATGATCCGCTTGGCTGGTTTGGAGCCGGACCGCGATATCGAAATCAAATTTACCGGGTTGAGAGCGGGCGAGAAGCTGACAGAGCGTTTGTCCGACGAGGATGAACCACTTCTGCCGACTGAGCTTCCGGGAATTCTAACGACTTCTCCGCAACTCGTTCCATATTCAGTCATCACGGCATTCCTGGATCGATTGGCGGATGCGGCGAAGGCCGGCAGCAAATCACCGGAATTGATGGCGCTTTTGGATCAGGCACGACGAAACGCTTTGGCAGATCCGGTGCAAAGCGAACTTCGCAAGCGCCTTCGCCCGGTTTAGTCGGTCGGCGGTCCAAGCTGGACGGTCGCCGGACCAAAAGTCACAGGCGTTTCCGCAATATTGTCTACCCACCGATAGATCGGCCAGCGCCCGTCCGCGAGCTCTGTTAGGGACGATGTGTCGCCGCCGAGGCGCGCTCGATAGATCCAATAATTTGCCAGTACGTGCTCGATGAAGCCCCGTGTCTCTTCAGTCGGCAAACTCTCTACCGCCAAGAGCGGGTCGTCGTGGTCAAGCATCTGGCGAAAGCGCGACGGGTTGCCCGCACCACGATTATAAGCAACTGCAAGCAGCAGAAGATTCTCACCGATATTCGGATCGCGCATAAGAGTGCGCAGATAGCGTTGGCCCAGGTCCAGGTTTGTCGAAGGGTCGAAAAGCGATTTTTGCCGGTTTGGCGATATCGCATCCGCCGTGCCCGGCATTATCTGCATAAGTCCGGCCGCGCCGGCTGGGCTCACGGCTTTGGGGTCGAATTTTGATTCCTGACGTGCGACTGCATAGACCAAGGCCGGGTCGACTTGAAAGCCGCCGCGTGGTTGCCAGGCTGGAAGAGGAAAATGCATGCTGGCATCGCCTGCCGGTTGCGCGATGCGCTGGGCGAGGTTAGCGGATAGATCGCCCAGATGCGCCGCATCGGCAGTCACGATGACCGCTTCTTCGAGTTTGGGGTTTCCGGCGGGATCGATCCGTTCCAGCTCTAATGCTGCCAGATCGCGGCGCCCGATTTCGAGGAGAGCGATTGCCCGGTAACCTGCAGGCGTCTCCGCCAGAATGTCCAGGTGTTCTGTTGTTAGCGATGCGGCCGATACTTCTTCGGCGATGTCCAGTCCGAGCTTTCGCATCGCGAGCATGCCGTAGAATGTTGTTGGATAACGGCTCGCGTCGGTAAACCATTTGGACGCGGCTGCCGCGACACCATTGTGCTCATCAACTCGTCCTGCCCAATAGGCGCCTGCCGCCTGCATCCAGCCGGACGCGGTAGGTGACGCTGCTAACGCGACAAAGTGCCGGCCCGCTTCCTCAAATTGGCCAAGTCGCCATGCCGCCAATCCCGCGATCCAGTGAGATGTTGATGCTCGGTTGCCAAGCAGATTGATTGCCCGGATAGCGTCAGCGAGCGCTCCCTTGTCATCGCGCGAAAAGAAGTGGCCGAATGCGTGTTCGCCGGCAACTGTATGCGGCTCTGCCGATGCGATACCGTCATCGGTATCATTGTCGGTAGCCAAGGCCTGAGCTGATCGCGGGAGTGGAAGAGACGCGTCGTGCGGCTTTTGGGACAAAGCTAAACGATAGATGTCGTCCGCTTCGGGCAAATCCGCGTAAAGGTCCATCCAAGCGCGCAAGTCGGAAAAAGGCACGTCTGAACTGGGCGATAGATAGCGGGTCGCCAGAACATGTCCAACTAAACGGCGATCCTGAATTTGCAGCGCCGTTGCCTCAACCGCAGCCCAATCAGACGAATCTGCGGCGCTGAAGGCCCGTCGGTAGCGTTCTAGGTCGCCGGGGGACAGACCGTAGCGCATTCCGGCCAATGCATCCTTCAACAGCCGACTAACGCCTGTGCCAGGCGTTATCGCCGGTTGCATTGCGACCGAAGCGGCATCGGAAGTAATGCGCTTTTGGGCAAGAAGCACTAGCGGGAGTGTAATCCCGGCGAGGAATAAGGCACGGGTGAATTTCCGTGCTGCGGACTTGGCCGAGGACGGCCTATCCGTGTCCTGTGAGGTAAACATAATTCGTCCTCTAAACGATCGCGTAGTGAACTGCAATAGCGGCGACCTGTGTGGCAAGCACAAAAAATCCCCCGCCAGATCATCTAGGTGAGAATCAATTCTCAGCTGTAAATATCACTATACCATTATGACTATGGCAATTTTATGTGCTGTTAATTGGTATTAATCAATTATGCGATGCACAAGAATCTTTGGGTTATATTGCACATCAGGAGGAATTGCTAAATCACTGTAAACACAAATGATTCTGCAGTTATGCAGCATCACTTCTGTGGTAATCGTTCATGTGGCGTCGCAACGAGGCTGAATTGGAGTTCAAAGACCCAATTGCTCGAAAAAATCATACTGAATCGCTCGGTCGTGCGAGGCGAAAATGCCTGAAGCTAACGAGGCATAAAATAAATCCTACAATCGACGAATTCTCTTTCAGACCGATGGCATTGGCCGGGACAGGTTCAAGACTCGGGTGCGTATTGCCGAGGCATCGGTGCCGATCGTCCGACGCCAAGCTCGCCTATGCAGCCTTTCTTTTGAAGCTCATCTTAGGTCCAAGGCGAGGCAGCAACCATTCCAGAGGCTTGCTCTGGCCCGCGGGCATCGACTTCTGGAACGCCGGGCGAGCCCAAATGCGATCGAAATAAGCCTGGACGTTCGGGTGCGCGTCTAGTTCTACGAATGCAGTCACGAAATATACCGAGAATCCCAGGCTGGTGTCGGCGCCTGAGAACCCGCCGGGCAGTATATAATCCTGGTTCGCAAGAATATTCTCGAGCATATCCAGCCCCTTGCCGATGCGTCGGGATTCCAAATTGATGACGACTGGCGAACGCTCCGCCTCTGAGACGAAAATATATTGCTGAACCAGGTTCTGACCATGAACCAGCAGAGTCTCGGCATAATGGATCCATTGCAACCAATGCGGCCTCTCGGGATGACCGACAGGGCGGTTGAGCGGGCTTTCGTATTTCTCGCAGAGATACTCGCAGATAGCGCCGGATTCGAACAATGTGAGATCGCCATCAACCAGAGCCGGAATCCGGCCCAGAGGATGGATCGCCAGATATTCCTTGGCCCGCAAGAATTTATGGTCGAACGGCATGCTGACCAGTTCGAACGGCACACCCAGTTCGTTCAGCAGCCAGAGAGACCGCATCGAACGGGTTTCGGGGCAAGAATATAGGGTCAAGGACATGGGGAGGGCTCATGAAATTCGAAATGCTAATTGACTATAACAAGCACGCTATTGAGCCGCGATCAACGTAGATCAATGTTCCGACTCTTAGACTAGACGACCTGTTCGCGCCTGGTAGGCAGGCCGAGGTTTTTCGGCTATCTTCTCGGTGGAACAAAATTTACCGCCGCAGGCGGTTAGCGGGAGGACTGCATGGAAAAGTCGGAACGGATCGCGATCGCCAAACATATCTTGGCCCTGATTGACTCGGAAAAGCCCTATATGGGCGAAGAGGCGTGGGAGGCGGATATCGGTCGTTTTGTCGATCAGGACAGATTCGACCTGGAGAAGCGCAAGCTGTTCCTGGAGCGTCCGCAGTTGATTGCCTTATCAGCGGACATTCCCAACCCGGGTGACTACTACGCCACTGATATCGCCGAAAGGCCGATTCTGATTGTTCGCGGCAAGGACGGTGTAGCCCGCGGCTTTCTTAACGCTTGCCGCCATCGGGGCGTCAAACTCGCCGAAGGCTGCGGTCACGCCAAAGGATTTACTTGTCCCTATCATGGTTGGACTTTCAGCACCGACGGCGAGTTGATCTCCGTGCCCAGCCGTCAGGCGTTCGATCCTGAGCAAATGCGTGATCTGATCGCGTTGCCGACACATGAGGAAATCGGCGTCATTGTCGTTCATCCAGATCCTGAAGGGCAGCTCGATTTTGATGCCTTCCTGGGGCCAATGAAGGGTGTTCTGGAGGATATGGAGCTTGGTTCCTACAAGCTGGTTCACCAACATCGCGAACCGGCGCGGATAAATTGGAAACACGCGGTAGACGGCGGGATGGAGGCTTACCATGTTCCGTTCTTGCACCCGACGACCTTTGGGACCGATGGCGGCGGTTACCTGCCGCATATGCAGTTCGGCGACCATCACGCTTTCATCACTTCCGGTCCGGACATCAGATCGCTGAAGAACCTTCCCGAATCCGAATGGCCGCATTCCTGCCACTGGGGCTCTGTGAACGCGATATTCCCCAATACGGTGATCGGCGGCGGCAACCGGCAGGCTATTTTGTTTTTCCAACGAACCGAACCGATGGATAAGCCTGGAGTGTGCAATTACAATTATCGTCTGTACGCCCAACCCGAAGTCGCAGAAAACGAGAAAGTCTTATCGGACGCGATTGCGCTGTTCATGAAGGTGGCGTTTGAAGAAGATCTGCCGACGCAGGTCAGTTCCCAGATCATGATGGAATCAGGTGCGGTCAAATCAGTCGTTTTCGGCAAACGCGAAGCCTGCTTGACCGGGATGCATAAGGGTTACGACGCTGCTATCGGGCATGATTCGGACGCAGCTGTCCGGAGCAACTCGGCGCGAATGGGTATTTCGTCGACCCGTTAGCACCGGAGAACACACTCATCCATCCGGTTTGTTCGGCCATTGTCGCAAAGTTGAGATCAACGAAGAGGAAGGAGCAGTTCGTGCTCTTTCCTCTGGCGACAATCCGCGCCATCTGATCTGATCGACCATCTCCACCAGGAGGCCCAGCGATGCGAGTTCCAGGCTCGTAGCGACCATGCTCCTGATGGTGAGCCATGTGTTAAATAAAATTACATTCGGATCGACAACTCGGCCTCGCGGCAGGGCGAACAGCAAAACGATCTCGATTAAGACAAACGCCCCAGCGACCACCCAAAGCAAGAATGCGAACCGATGGATCGGTTTCTTCATTGTGCGTCCCCCTAATAGACCCAAGGAAGATACGCGGGGCGGCCTATTCGCCCTGCGTTGGGGGTTAGCCTATCCGCGGCCTTCGATGATGTCGCGGAGAAACTCGACGTGGCGGGCAAATTCGCGTCGGCCGACGGGGGTCATCCTGATGCGGGTTCGCGGCTTCTTCCCGAGGAAATCCTTCTCGGTCGCGACATAGCCGGCTGTCTCAAGTGTGGCAATATGGGCGCCGAGATTGCCGTCCGTCGCCTCGACGATGGATTTCAAGCGCGGGAACTCGATAGCCTGCCCGCCGGGCAGCGCATTTAGCGCCGCCATGATCTTGAGGCGCATTGGCTGATGGATGATCTCGTCCATGACCTCACGCTCCCCGCAGCCACAGGCCGGTCAGAGTCAGCGCGCCGCCGCCGACAAAAGCCATCCACAGCAGGAAATGCGCGGGCAGGAAAAAATAACCGCCCATGGTCAGGACGGCGATGCCGACACCGATCGCCGAGTAACGCCAGCCGGTCCACAGTCCCAGAATCGTGTACATCGCCGCGACCAGCATCGGTACGAACGCGCCCATCTCAGCGCCACGCGGCCGCATGATCGCGACGGTGCTGAAGATGAAGACTGTGAAGGTCAGATAGATGACCAGGAAACGCCATGCTTGGCCTTTGTTACCTGCAGCGGCCTTCTGTGTGGACCGGCGGCTGAACAGGAAACTCAATATAAACCAGGCGACGCCGATAGCACCCCAGATGGGACCGCCCTTGGTCGGCATCAGGTCGCTCGCGCCATAACCGATGAACCAGAAGATGCCCCACATGATCACCTGCGGGGACGATACACGGTAGGAATAGAACGCGATGCTGCGGCTGCGGGCCCGCTCGACATCGCGGAGCGCTTCGACGGCCTGATCTGGAGTGAGCGACATGCTATGCCTCCTGTTACGATAGAGAGCTCTGTAATGCAGAGTGGTCTGCGTGGCAAGAGAGTTTGTCTGAGCTTGGCACAGGGCACAGGGGATGCTAGGCACCGGCGGTCGCTTCGGTGTAACTATCCACTCCACACCGGCAGCCATCGCCTGAGCAGCGTACTGCCTTGCGGGAAGGCCTATCATGCTGCGCGGCCAAACCAATCTTCAAAGCGATCCCGCCGCACCGGCGCGCGCGCGCGCGCCACAGGGCCAGCGGGCAAGGCCGGTTTTGACCGAAGGGCCGATCGCGCGGACCCTCTTGCTGTTTTCGCTGCCGATCCTGGGCAGCAGCGTCCTGCAGTCGCTCAACGCCTCGATCAACGCGATCTGGATCGGCCGGCTGATCGGCGCGAACGGGCTCAGCGCCAGCGCGAATGCAAACAGCCTGATGTTCTTCCTGATGAGCCTCGGGCTCGGGCTGGGGATGGCCGCCACGATCCTGGTCGGCCAGGGGCTGGGCGCGCGCGACATGGTCCAGGTCAAGCGTTCGGTCGGCACCACGCTCGTGTTCTTCACGCTCCTGTCGCTTGTGATCGGCACTGCGGGCTTCATCGCCGCGCCCCGCCTATTGATGGCGATGGGGACGCCGCCTGACGTGCTGGGGCTGGCTGCCGCCTATCTCAAGGTCATCTTCCTCGCCCTGCCGGCGATCTATCTCTACACCTTCGTCATGATGGCGCTGCGCGGCGCCGGCGATTCAACTACGCCATTCATCTTCCTGGCGATTTCCGCCGCGTTCGATGTCGGGCTCAACCCGGTTCTTATCCTGGGCTTCGGTCCGGTCCCGGCTCTTGGGATCGCCGGCTCGGCGCTGGCAACTCTGATCTCCCAATGGATCGGGTTGGGCGCCGTGGTTATCTGGCTGTACCGAAGCCACCATTTCCTGCGTCTGACGCGCGCGGAATTCCACTATCTGCGGCTCGACGGTGAAATCCTGCGGGCGCTCGTCGCCAAGGGCCTGCCGATGGGCCTGCAGATGATCGTCATGTCGTCGTCGATGCTGGTGATGATCAGCCTGGTTAATCGCTATGGCGCTACCACGGTCGCGGCCTATGGCGCCTGTTTTCAGCTGTGGAACTATATCCAGATGCCGGCCATGGCGGTGGGCATGGCTGTGTCGTCAATGGCGGCCCAGAACGTCGGCGCGCGCCTGTGGGACCGCGTATCGCGGATCGCCGGCATCGGCGTGTTCTTCAACGTGCTGCTGACCGGAGTACTGGTGCTGCTTGTTACTGCGATCGACCGCGATGCCTTCGCGATATTCCTTGGGTCGGATAGCCCCGCGGTGGATATCGCGCGCCATATCCATTCGGTCGCGTCCTGGTCGTTTATTCTGTTCGGTGTGGCCTTCGTGCTGTCCAGCGTGGTGCGGGCCACCGGCGCGGTGGTGCCGCCGCTGATCTTCCTGTTCGTCGCCATGTGGCTGGTGCGCCTGCCCTTCGCCTGGCTGATGTCGGCCCGACTCGGCGCCGACGCGATTTGGTGGAGCTTCCCGATCGGCTCAGCGACCTCGATGCTGATGCTGCTCGTCTATTACCGGCTGGGCACCTGGAAAAAAGCCCACATGCTGGCGCATGACGCCGCCGTGGATGCGGTTTAGAACTCGACGTCCAACTCTTCCATCTCTTCGGGTTCCTTCAGGGCCGCTTCGACCCATTCCTTCATCGGCGGCCATTCCATGATCGTGTCGCAATAGGCCTTGGAAACCGCGGTGATCGGCACGTTGTAGGTCAGGAAGCGGGTACAGACGGGCGCGAACATGGCGTCGGCAATGGTCGGCGTTCCGAAGAGGAACGGGCCGCCGTAGCGCTCGATACATTCAGCCCAGATAGCCTGGATGCGGTTGATGTCGGGCTGGGCACCGGCGAAGATTTTGAAGTTTTTGTGATGCGCCTTGAGGTTCATTGGTAGGGCCGAACGCATATTATGAAAGCCGGAATGAATTTCGCCCGAGATTGAACGGCAATGGGCTCGGGCGAGCCGGTCCTTCGGCAGCATACCCTTCTTGGGAAAAAGCTCCGCCAGATATTCTGCGATCGCGAGTGTGTCCCACACACTTGCCCCGTCGTGATTAAGGCGCGGCACAAGAACTGAAGGTGCCAGCAACAGCAATTCCGCGCGGTTCGTAGGGTCGTCGATCGATACCACCTGCTCCTCGACTTCAAGCCCCGCCAGCTTGCACAGCAACCAGCCGCGCAGGGACCAGGAGGAATAGTTCTTGCTGGAAATGGTCAGCACGGGACGCGTCATGGCCGCTCCTTATCCAATAGATACAATTTTACCGCTCGAGCGCAGCTAACGATATTGCAGCGCAATATAAAAAGCACTAGCGTTCATCACGAAACTTTTGCGTTCGACGGATAGAAAGACATTCGGCGGCTTCATTAAACGAGATCGGACGCCAATACGCATGCTCTACCAAGCCTATCAAGCCTATGCTGACGCCTCTGAACCAATCCGCGCCATGGCCCGCGCCGGCTTGAGTTTCAGTAAGATATTCAATAGCTTCGGTGGTTCCAGCATAGGACAGGATTGGGCGGCCGCTCTGGAATTGACGGCTCGAAGCGGAATGAGCCACACGAGGCCTCCTTACGCTATAGACAAGGTATTGGTCGGAAATCGCGAAGTGGCAGTGCGCGAAGAGGTCGTATTGTCGCTCCCCTTCTGCAATTTGTTGCGCTTCGCCAAGGACGACATTGCTACGCCACAACCGAAGATGCTTGTGGTGGCTCCGCTTTCAGGACATTTCGCGACACTACTACGCAACACGGTCGAAACGCTGTCGCGTGACCACGATGTCTATATTACCGACTGGAAGAACGCGCGCGACATTCCACTATCGGATGGTGCGTTCGGGTTTGATGACTACGTGGACTATGTCATCAGGTTCCTGGAAACTCTGGGCCCGGGCTCTCATGTCCTGGCAGTTTGTCAGCCGTGCGTCCAAACGCTGGCGGCGGTGTCGCTGATGGCGGAGGATCGCAATCCGGCTCAACCGCTCAGCATGACTTTGATGGCGGGGCCGATCGACACAAGGATCAGTCCGACAGCGGTCAATGAATTGGCGACATCTCATCCGCTCGATTGGTTCAAGAATAATCTCATTTATCGTGTTCCCTTCAGACTGCCCGGAGCCGGGCGCAAGGTATATCCCGGCTTCATACAGCTGATCGCTTTCATGTCGATGAACATGGAACGTCATACCGCTGCTCACCGCGACCTGTACTTCCATCTTGCCAATGGGCGGATCGAAGAGGCCGAAAAGATCATGAGTTTCTATGACGAGTATTTTGCCGTGCTGGATCTGGCAGCCGAGTTTTATATCGAGACCATCGACAAGGTGTTTCAGCGGGCACTCCTGGCGAAGGGCGAATTGACCTATCGCGGTCGCAAAATCAATCCCAGCTCAATCCGCCGCACCGCGCTTCTGACCGTAGAGGGGGAACGCGACGATATCTGCTCAGTCGGCCAGACTGCGGCAGCCCACGATCTTTGCAGTACACTGCGCCCTCACTTGAAGCGCCACCATCTTCAGGCCGGAGTTGGCCATTACGGGACCTTTAGCGGCAAGCGATGGAACGGACAGATTTATCCTCAAATCCGCAATCTGGTGCTGGCGGTCAGCTGATCGCTGCAAATGGATAGATAAAGCGAAGAAATAGGGAGGAAGCGCAGGGCGTGCGATCGGGGGAAGCCTGACGCAAGGAGAGTTCCTATGACAGAAGCTGGCGTAACCGAATTTTCTCATGTCACACCTGCCGATACGGATTATGAGGACGGCGGCCTTAGGGGGTTTTTCCAGTATCGCGATCTTGGGGTCGCCGAGGCGACACACGGCAAGGTCGTGGCCCACTTGGTAAAGGCGAAATTGCCGCCAACTGACGGCACCGGATGGCACAAGCACATCGCCGATTTCCAGATCGTCATCATGATGAAGGGATGGGCCAAATTCATGTATGAGGACAAGGTGACCTTGGTCGAAGTGGGCGACTGCGTCCACCAGCGGCCCGGGATAACCCACTACCTGTTTGATTATTCCCCGGACATGGAATATCTCGAGATTGTCAGCCCAGCGGATTTTAAGACAGTCGAAGCCGTCGGGCCGTGCGATGTTCCCGGTGTCACGCCCTGGACTTGACCGAGCGATCCCATACGGTCATCAGGGCTGGCTGTATGAACAGCGTGCAAAGCAGCACGTAGCCCAGAGCGATCATTAGGAATCGGCCCAGGCTCGCGGTTCCAGCATGCGGAGATAGAGCCAAGCTGCCGAAAGCGGTGAGAGTGGTGAGTGCGCTGAATACCACGGCGCGTGCGGTCGCCGTTTGTAGCAGCGCAACGGGACCGCGTGATCCTCGCCAGGCCATGACGAAATAAATGTCAAAGGCCACGCCGATTCCCAATAGCAGTGGGACAGCAATGATGTTGAGAAAGTTGAAGGGCATTCCCGCTACAACCGCGGTTGCCAGAGAGAAGAGTCCGGCAAGCAACAGAGGGATCATTACGACAAGCACGTCACGTAGTCGGCGCAATATGACACTAAGGAACAGCGTGATCGCCACGAGTGCTAGGGTAGAGGCCCTAAGAAAGGCTCTACCCACAGTATCGCCCGCCTCGAAAATATTCACCGGCGTTCCAGTGGCACTTGGTGAAACGCTTCGAACTGCATCGACGAAGTCCTTGAGCTGCTTCGGTTCGCGCATATCGCCCTTCGGGAAAACCGCAATCCGCGCACGACCGTCGGTAGCGATCCAGCCATCTTTGATATCCGCGGGAAGGTTCCCAATTGAAATCAACGACGCTGACATCGCATGGCGCAGCGCAGAAACCGGGTGAGCAAAGCCAATCAGTAAAGCGTGACGCAGCGCAACTACGTCGCCGCCGCCCGGGCTCGCCAGAAACGAGTCTAATGCCGCGGACAGGGCATGTCCGGCCGTCCCTAGCTTGACGCCAGTCTTCGCGGCTAAAGCTGCCTTCATGTGGGCAGCGAAGGTCTGGGTCGCGTCGTGCTCTTGCTGGTCGCTTGGCGGCTTGCGCTTTTCCTGTCCGTCGAGCAAGGGCCCGAGCAGGAAGCGGGTTTGCTCGATCAAGTCCAGCTTGGCCGGTTGGTCGGTCGGTACGAAGCTGTCCAAGGTCATGACCTGACCGGCTTGCGGCAGCTTTACCAACCGATCACGCAACGCGTTAGCCTCGGCCAAGTCGCTGGCGACTATGTCGATACGGTATGGCGTGGCCGAAGGATCGTCGATCAGTGCGCGGGTCACCACCACCGATTCCTTGTGCGGGTCTTTTAAATTCAGGGGGTCACCGTCGAAACGGACGTGTCCGACTGTAACGAGTGCTGCCAGCGCCGCCAGCGCCGCCAGCACTAGGATCGGTTTTGCCCAACGCGCGAGATTGACGTCGATTGGTGCTGCCCAGCGGAAACCCGCGGCCTCAGGCCGGCCACGCGCCGGCATTAGCGTGAGCAACGCCGGCAGCAGAGTGAGGCTGGTCAACAAAGCGATGATCATGCCGCCGCCGGCGATCAATCCCAGTTCCGAAACACCGCGGTAATCGGTTGGAAGGAATGCGAGAAAGCCCATAGCGATTGTCAGGCCAGCGATGCCCAGGGGCTCGACTATCGCATGCGCGGCCCGTGATAAAGCTTCGGCATTTGTGGCCGGTCGGTCCGTCGCCTGAATGCCGCCGGTAAGCGTGAACAGTTCGGCACGAAACCGCATGGTGAACTGAATGCCGAAATCGACGCCTATGCCGATGAACAAGACGGCGAAGGCGACGGAGATGACGTTCAGCGATCCGACTGCGGCCGCGGCGAATGCAGCGGTCAAAATCAGCCCTACGCCGAGTGTAACGATAATAGCAAGGATGAGACGGGGCGCACGCAAACCGAGCAGGAGCAGAACGATCACGAGTGTAAGCGATACCGACGTCTCGACCCCTGCACCCTCCGTGACACTGGCGAACTCTTCGTCCGCAAGGGGAACCTCGCCTGTCAATCTAAGGGTTAGGCCGCGCTCACCGAAGTGTAAGTCCTGAGCTGAGGCGCGAATAGCCGCGCTCGCTCGCGCTCCAGGTTGCAGCGCTCCGTAATCGAGATCGGGCTGTACCAGAATGAAATGACGCAGTTCCTCCGGTCGTGCTGGACCTCCGGCCATCAGTGCGCCCCAGTCCAGCGGGTGCGGTACTGCGGCGACCACCGAGTTGGTGGTATTGGCGAATGCGTTAAGCGGTCCAAGCAGCGCATCGCCGGTCGCCGTACCGTGTTCGACGTCACTAAGAGCCTGATCCAAAACGCCGAACAGGCCACGCAAACTGGGGTCGGCGTCAAGGGGGCTGATCAGCGGCTGCGCCTGCGCGATCTTGTCGGAAAAGTCAGCCAATTCGCTGGTGCTAAGGAACAGCAGAGCGTGTGTGTCGAAAAATGGGCCGCTGTCGGGTCGTTGTACGGACTTAAACAAATCGGTCCTCTTCTCGAGGGCCATTGCCAGGTCATCTGTGCCGCTATCGACTTCGTCGGAGGATTTGCCCTCGATAACGATGGCGGTTTGCATCACGGTAAGGGGAAAGGCCTGATTGAACGCCGCCTGAGCCTTTTGCCAAGGCAAATCCGGCGAGAACAGTTTGTCGGTGTCAGCGACAAGGCCAAGATTGTTTGCGGCAAACCACCCTGCTGCACCCGCCGCAAAGAGGCCGATCAGCAAAACGAATCGGGCGCTGCGTTGGCAAAATTCGACGAGCCCGACCAAGAGTGCGACCAATACGATCTCCAGGACAACGCAGGATTTGCGCAAATCTACCGTTCGCAAACTCGCACGATCCGGTCACCGCGAAAAGTCGCGGGAGGTTTGCCTCGGTCGATTGCCGAAAATAAACTTCGCCGACGCTCACTGTGGAAAACAGGTATGAGCGGAATGATCAGGGTCGGCGTGGGCGGCTCGACGTTCGAGCCATGGCGCGGCGTGTTTTATCCCGACGGATTGCCGCAAATAATGAACTAGGCTTTGCTTCGCGCGCGCTAATGTCGATTGAAATTAACGGAATGTACTATTCAACTTTGAAGCCGCAGAGTTGGCGTGAATGGCACAATGATACGGCCCGACAACATCGTTTTCTCGGTGAAGGCGTGGCGCTTTTGCACTGATCGTCGGGTATTGGCGGACGCAGGTGATTCGATTGCTAGTTTCTCGGCCAAGGCCTCACCAAATTAGGTTCGAAACTAGGGCCGATCAATTGGCAATTCATGGTGACCAGAAAGTTCGATGCCCGAGGATTTCGGCTCCTTCCTGGCACTTCTTCCAAAGCAAAAGAATGGCGTTCCCTTACGCCATGCCGTCGAGGTCGGTAATCCTGCGTTCGCATGTCCGGCCTTCTACGGTTTGGCGCGTCGGCATGGCACTGCGATAGTCTATGCGAAGGACGAGGATTTTCCGGAGATAGATGAGCAAACGGCTGACTTCACCGATGCGCGGCTAATGACGAGCCGAGAAGATATGTCGACCAGTACGACCAAGAGCGAGGTCAACGGCTTTGCAAGACAGGCGGCTGAATGGGAAAAATGGTGATGTGCTCGTCTACTTCATCCCGGGTGCAAAGGTGCGAAATCCCACCGCCGCTCAGGCGCTGATCGCTAAGCTCGACAGACGCCGTTCCAGCGAAATACGCCTTGGCTATTGCTTAATCAGAGAGCTTCGGCGCCCCAGGACAAAGCCACCGGCTGCCGCGAGAATAAGCGCACCGAGCAGCAGCAAGATATCTGTCGTGCTCCATGACGCATGTTCCGGCTGCTGCGGGCTCGCTAATTGGGTCGGTGCCGTCGGCGTCAGGGCCGTCGGCGATGAGGTATCGATTGCCGCCGGCGTGGTGGATGTTTCGCTCTGCGGGGATGGGGCATCGCTCGGCTGTGCGCCAGTACCGTCGACCAGTTGATCGACACGCAGATAGTATGTCCCCGGTGGACCGATTGTCCCTGCATAGTCCATCAGTGCGACGTCACCGGATCGAGACACCAGACGCCACGGGCTTTTCGGTGTAATCGAAACGCAATGTCCATCATTGAATACCGATTTGAACCAGGCAGGATTTGCGCGCCTCGACTCAGTCGGATCGGTGAGCGCACGGGTAGCGCCCGGCTCGCTACACCCGAATGTGTCTGCTGTTGTGTGGTATAAAACAGGTGCTGTCTCCGCCATCGACGCACAAGGCGCGATGATGATAAACACGGCGGCCGGCACAATGCCCGAAACGAACCTGCGCGCGGTCGAAGTCAAACTTTTCCGATAATGGGCTATCATCGCGTCAATTCCCCCAACGCATAGTGCCGCGGAATTGGATTCGTTCCCTCAGGGTCTTTGGGAAATGTTGAAAACCAGTCCGAACGGATCGCGGAGATAGCAACGCGGGACTGATGGGGCTTCATTCTCAATCCGGCAGCCGGCAGTGATCAGGCGTGACTTGGTGGACTCCAAGTCAGGCACGATGAATTCAAAGACAGGCCCATAGGCCTCTCCGCGGTCAAGAAACAGCCGGAATGCGCCGGTTTCCAAGCCGATTATCGTTTCGCTGCGGTGAAACACTGCCAGCCCGAACTCTTTTTCGTAAAACTCGGCTGCTGCTTCGATGGTCTCGGTTTGGAGCAGCACATCGCGTGTAGAGGCAATGTTTTCCGGCATGGTGGCACCCCGCTTTCGTGCAACTTATGCTATTGGCTGCAATATACATTGCGAAACCGTAGCGAGGAGTCGATGGGGCTTAAGATCGACTGTGCGTTCGATGGTGGTAACATCAATGTCGAAAGCATTGGACCTGAGGCGGTAAATCTATCGATCAGGCAGGACTCGAACGGGTCTTGGTTCCAGTGGTTTTACTTTCGCGTCGTCGGCGCGGCCGGTCTCGAATTGGTACTGAGGATCGTTAATGCCGGGGCCTCAGCCTATCCCGATGGTTGGCACGGTTATCGCGCTTGCGTCAGCAGCGACAATGAAACATGGCGCCGCACGGAAACCCATTTCGACGGCGAGATCTTGGAAATTCGGTATCGCGCGGAAGTGGACATCGTCTGGTTCGCCTTCTTCGCACCATACGATCTAACTAGATACGAGAGATTTTTACGATCGGCGGGATCGAACTGCGCAGTAGCAGTTTGTCGGATCGGCCGCTCGGTTGATGGCCGGGAGATCACAACACTCAGCATAGGTGAGGGCACCCGTCAGGTCTGGTTGATAGGCAGGCAGCATTCCGGCGAGACGATGGCCAGTTGGTGGATGGAGGGGGCTCTCGACAGGTTGTTGGACGAAAGCGATCAGCTCGCCCGACGGCTTCGCAATATCGCGCGGATTCACTTAGTGCCGTTGGTCAATATCGACGGGGCTGCGCGCGGCAATCTGCGGGGCAACGCCGCCGGGATCGATCTCAACCGACAATGGAGTGCACCCGATCCGGATAAGGCTCCAGAGGTGGTAGCGGTGCTGTCAGCAATGGAGCGGACCGGAGTCGATCTCTGCCTCGATGTCCACGGCGACGAGACCATACCCCATGTCTTTGTCGACGGCTGCGACGCCGATCCCCTGGCGACCCCTGGACAAATTGCCGGAGTTGCATCGTTCAAATCCGCTTTGATGAAGGCGAACAGAGCCTTTCAGACAACAGTCGGTTATCCGATCACCTACGGCGGGGAAGGCGCACCTGGAATGTGCAATCGCGCGGTCGGCCGCCGGTTCGGCGGCATAGGTCTGACCTTAGAGATGCCATTCAAGGATAGTCTTGAGGTCCCCGACCAGATCGAGGGTTGGTCGCCACAGGCATCAGCCCAGATGGGACGCGACTGTCTGGACGCGATTGTCGCGGTACTCGAAGGCTAAGCTTCGGTTAACGCGCGATATTTGACGTCGAATTTGTCCTGTTGGCGCGCAGGTCGGCAAACCGAACCATTTGCCGGTTGGTTTCATCCCATAGCGCGAGTCGAACGGCTTTTAAGCCATCAAGCCAACTTAACGGGGGAACTACCTGGAGCGCCGGAATGGCATTGTGACAATCCTCAAGCCGGTAATTTGGCACGCGTGGACTTAGATGATGGATGTGATGGAAGCCTATGTTGCCGGTAAACCACTGAAACAGTCGCGGCAGCTTGAAATAGGAGGATCCCTCAAGCGCGGCTTTAGTAACAGTCCACTCGTTTTGTCGTGCCCAAACAACACCTTCATAGCGATGTTGCAGTGAGAATAGCCCGACCCCGATCATGGCAGTCAAAGCGATTACGGGAACTTGGACGAGCAGAACCTGCCAGACACCAAGGAAAGACATCAGAGTGGCAACCAGCGCCAAGACTGACAAATTGGTCAAATAAACGGACCGGCGCTCGCGAATCCAGCTCTTCGGCGTATCGAAAGGAACGCGATACAAGAAGATAAAGACCAGCGGCGGAATGATCACATGGGCAATGAGCGGATGGTGCATGAGCCGGAATTTTATCCGCGCCCAGCGCGACAGCGCCCGGTACTCTTCGACGGTCGTACATGTCGAGTACATATCCAGGCCGGATAAGCGGCGATCGAGATTGTTCCAATTGCCGTGGTGGTCGTTGTGCTGGCGGCGCCACTGGGCATAGGGCGTGAAGGTGAGAAGGCTGCAGAATCTGCCGACCAGATCGTTCGTCATACGCGAACGAAAGAACGCACCATGTCCGCAATCATGCTGAACGATGAAAACGCGGACAAGAAGGCCGGCCGTCGGAAGGGCGAGCGCCAATGTCAGCAGGTAGGAAATGTGAAGGGACCAATACATTCCGGCGCAGGCCGCCAGGAATAGGCCAATGGAGGTAACAATCTGGAGCATGCTTTTCGACAGGCTGGGCCTCTCGTAAGCCTTAACGAGCGACCTCAGTCCAGGCTGAGGGTCCACACCGATTTGCGGCGCAGAAGAAATATAGGACATGGGGCAGTCTAACCTTGGGAGCGCAACTCCCGTCGGCCGTCAAAGATCTGTCGGCCCTGTGGATCGCGGATGGTCGAGTTGGCCGCCGCCGACTGAGCGGCGGCAGCCATCATCGGTCGATTATGCGCTTTGCAGATCGACGGCCGACATTTTGCCGTCGCGGCCGGACTCGATCGTGTAAGCGACCTTCTGTCCTTCGTTGAGCGAACCTAGGTTCGAACGCTCTACCGCCGAGATGTGTACGAAGACGTCCTTCGTGCCGTCATCGGGCTGAATGAAGCCGAAACCCTTGGTCGGGTTGAACCATTTAACAGTACCTTGAGCCATAATATTCTCCTGATAGAGAGTGGCAGCCTGCCGATTGGCGGGCTGAATCAAATTTCATTTCGGGAGAACCTAGGCAGTCGAGCTGTAGAAGCGGCGATTACGGGATAGCCCTAACGGAACGTGACGCCACTGTTACATAGCTATGAGCGGCGCATATTGATAGGGGCGACGCCGAATTTGCCGTTTTGAACGATTGTCAGTGTCGATTCCGTACTGAAAATCCTAAGGCGTAACGCCGGCGACCATCACCGGGGAAGCGACTGCGCCGTCGCGGCCCTGGGCTAGTTCCAGACCCAGAAGCAGGGCATTGCGAAGGTCGCGGGGATCGATAACGTCGTCGAAACCCAACCGGTCCGCGATATGGAACGCACCACCGGCTTGCTCGGACGCAATGCGCGTGCGCGTCTCGTCGTCGAGTTTGGCCGAGGCAGCAGCGCTCGCGACGGGCATGGCGCCTAAGCTTGCTCCGGGAAAGGCCAGCGTTATCGTTTGGCCGTCGAATGGGTTCATCGCCATGATCGACGAGCCGAATCCGAAGGCCTTGCGCAGCGTTACGTGCAGCTTAGGCACATTAAGCCGGTGCTGAGCGACGAACATCCGCGCCGCGTGCCGTAGGATTCCGCTCTTCTCCGCCGCCGTTCCGACCATCACCCCGGGGTTGTCGGCCAGGAAGACGACCGGCAGATGGAACGCGCCGGCCACATCGATGAAATGCGCCGCCTTATCGGCTGCTTCGGCATCTATTGCTCCCGCTCCATGGCTCGCATCGTTGGCGACGATTGCTACCGCCCGCCCGCCCAGCCGAGCCAGCGCCGTGACAATCGACCCGCCGAACTGCGGCTGGACCTCGAACAGGCTGTCTTTGTCGGCCAGCATTTCAAGCACACCGCGCATTTCGAACGGGATGCGCGGGTCGGGGTCGATCAGGCCGAGGATCCCATCCAGTCTGCGTGGACCCGTATCGGGGCCGTCGCATCGCCCAGTGCGCGTCCAAGCGTTCAGCGGGAAATAGGACAGGTATCGCCTGGCTACATCGATCGCCGCTTGGTCGTTGACCACCAGATTATGTGCGACCCCCGACTGAACGATATGGACCTGTGGGCCGCCCAGCTGTTCCTTAGTGACGATCTCGCCGATGGCGCCCTTCACCAGCGGCGGGCCGGCGGTGAACAGCGACGCGGCCTCGGTCATGACAACGAAATCCGACAACGGTGCGGTTAGCGCCCCGTGACCGGCGGATGCGCCCATCACCAGACAGACGATGGGAACCTGCCCCGACAGTTCCGCCAGACCCTGCAGGTCGTTCGGGCGGCGTCCGGAGTGGCTGTTGGTCAGGCGGTGGCCTGCACCCTCCAGCATGAAGACCAGCGGTACGCGCTCCTGCGCCGCTAGCTGGACCAGCCGGTAGCGTTTGTCCGATCCGCCGTCGCCGATTGAGCCACCCAGAACGGTGAAGTCCTCGGCCCCGGCCAGCGCTGGCCGCCCGTTGATTTTGCCGAACCCGGCCACCAACCCATCAGCCGGCGTGGGCGCTTGGTCGGGGCCGCTTAAACCGCCGACAAACGCGCCGATCTCGACGAATCGGCCATGGTCGAACAGATGAGCAATACGCTGTCTTGCGTCCAGCTTGCCGGCCGCGCGATGCCGGG
The DNA here is from genome assembly GCA_003165335.1 of Rhodospirillales bacterium. GTDB lineage: Bacteria > Pseudomonadota > Alphaproteobacteria > BOG-932 > Roseiterribacteraceae > BOG-932. Next base: position 59,297 of record PLTD01000175.1, read on the forward strand.
CGATCCGCTCTTGACCGCCCATTTCCTGACTTGCGTCGCGCCGCCTACCCAGTTCAGAAAGTAGGGCTTCCCATCGTCCGAGGCCTGAAGTCATCGCGCGATCCTCAAAGGATCATAACAGTCCGACCTAGCTGGCCATCAGGTAGTATCTGGAGCGCATCGGGTACCTCGTCGAAGCCGATGGTACGGGTGGTTAATGAGCGGATCTTGCCTTCCTTGTAGAGTTCCATCAGCCCGTCGTGGATGTGGCCGTGAACGTCGCCGCCGTAGGATCGGCCGGCATAGACACCGACCAAGGAGCAATTGCGGATCAGCGTTTTCCAAGCGGGGATGTCCGGCCAGCGGCCGCAGGCCCAGCCGACCAGCAGGAAGCGACCCTGCATGGCGATCGCCTCGAACGCCTCTTCGCCTGCCGTTCCGCCGACCGGGTCGTAGATCAAGTCGGCGCCTTTGCCGCCGGTCAGCCGCATGACGGCCTCAACGACATTCTCCTTGGTGCGGTCGATGACCTCGTCGGCGCCCAGTTTGCGGCAATATTCGATCTTCTGCGGGCTGCTCGCGACCGCAATCACCCGAGCGCCCAGCGCCTTGCTGAGCTCGATCGCCGCGGCGCCTGTGCCGCCCGCCGCGCCGAGCACTAACACTGTCTCTCCGGGTTGGGTCTTCCCGTTGGTGACGAGCCCCACCCAGCCGGTGTGATAGGCGATCCGCAGCCCCGCCGCCGCGTCGTCGCTGATGAAATTGGGGGCGGGGTTCACCTCGTCTTCTTTGACTATACATTCTTCCGCTAGGCTTCCGTAACCGCGCCAGAAGTCGGTCATGCCCATAACCCGCGTGCCGAGCGGCGTCTTCACGCCTGGTCCGACTGCAATCACAATGCCCACAACCTCACCTCCGGGGGTGAAGGGCCCGTCCTTAGGGTTGGCGGGATATTGGCCGGTACACATGAAATAGTCGGGCAGTCCCAAAGCCGCCGCTGCGACCCTGACCCGCATTTCACCGGGGCCCAGAGCCGGAAGATCGGTCTGGGCAGGTCTCAATACGTCACGCGGCTGCCCCTCGGCATGAATTTTCCAGGCCTTGAACATGAACGAGTCCCCATTGGAAGACTGCCGCGTGGGCCGCCTTGCGCTTATTCGTTATCCGAGATGAAACTAACCAAACTTTCAGCCAGATAATCCACGCCGGCTTCGACATTGATCTTCCAGCCCTTGGAAACGACACTGTTGGCGAATCCGTATAAATGGAAGACTTGCAGATGTGCCAGCACATAGAGGCGCGATTCCGGCCCGCCGGCCAACGCCCGGGCGAAAACTGGAATACGTGCGCCAAGACGCACCAACAGACCGTCGTGTATAGCCATCATATTGGGGAAGAAATCCGGTTCGCTCCCGCTGACTTCGCCCAAGAGGCAGGTAAATTGCCGGTTCGCTTCGTAGAGTTTCAAAAGCGCGTAGAGAAATTCCTTCGCTTCCGGAACAGTGGGTCTGTCGGGCAGAGCATCGAATAATGAATCGAGCTTGGGAATAAACAGGTCCAGAAGGCCCTTGGCGACGTCGAAGCGATTGGTGAAGTACTTGTAGAAAGTTGCCCGGCTGACCCCCGCGATGGTGATGATCATGTCGACGGTAGTCGCGACGTAAGAATTGCGGGTGAAAGCTGTCTCTGCCGCCGCCAGGATGCGGTTGCGGCTGTCTTCGATCTGCTCGTGGTGCAGCGCCGACAGGCCGCGCGGACGGGTTCGCCGCGCCGGAGCCGCCGTTTGTTCGGTTTGCTGCAGGTGCGCTTTCGTCATATCCCCTGGGTTCCCGTGAGTCTGCAGCCAACCTTGCCGAACGAGGCGTCCAAGACAAGGGCTTTCACCGCTAGACCCGTTTTTTATCAGAACGACGCATGTCCCAATATCGCTTCGTCAGAATGAAATTCGTACCACAGTCAGATTGACCGAACAAATAGTTCGCTCTTTAATGGCGCAAATCTTATAAGCGAAGCTGGATCGTCGGCAATGTCCGTGTTCAATTCGTCGTGACCGCGCCTGGTGGACCTACTCCACCGCTGCGCAGACAGCAGTCTGAACTGCGATTATTAGGGAGGAAACATGTCCGTTCGTGTCGTCACTATCGCGCTGGCGACTGCCGCGCTTCTAGCCGGAACCAGCACTTACGCAGCGACATCGGACCAGGGCTGGACCACCAACGGCGGCGATGCGAACAACGACCGTTACGCGCCGCTGACCGGCATCACCCCCGAGAACGCAAAAACACTGGGTGGGGCCTGGCGCACTGAACTACCGGGCGCCAGTTCGAAGGCGTCGCCGATCATCGATAACGGCGTCATGTATGTCGCGGCAGGCGGCGGCGCCATCCAGGGCGGCGGCGGAGGCGCGGTCTACGCGCTCGACGCCAGGACGGGCGCGATCAAATGGACCTTTTCGCCCCAGGGCGCGGGCATCTCCGCGCTGAACAAGGGGGTCGCCATCGGCGACGGCAAGGTTTTCGTCGGGCTGTCGAACGCCCATGTCGCGGCCATCGATATGAAAACAGGACAGCTTGTTTGGGACGGACTTGCAGGCGAGGACCCGCCGGCTGCCGGCCAGTTTATCTCGGTGGCGCCAGTGGTTGCCGACGGCAAGGTTTTGGTCGGCGTCGGCAGCGGCGATGCCGGCTTTCGCTGCCGTCTGGTGGCGCTCGACGTCAAGACCGGCAAGCAGGTCTGGAGCTTCATTTCGATTCCCGGTCCGGGCGAGCCCGGCCATGAAACCTGGCCTGCCGAGGGCGACGCCTGGCAACATGGCGGCGGCGGCGTGTGGGCAACCCCTGCAGTCGACAAGGAATTGGGACTGGTTATTTTCGGCACCGGCAGCGCCTATCCGCAATATGGCGGCGACGTTCGCCCCGGCGCCAACCTCTACACCGCCTCGGTCATGGCGGTGGACCTCAAGACCGGCAAATATCGCTGGCATTTCCAGACAGCCCATCACGAAATCTGGGAAAGCGATGTCGGTGGCCCTGAGGTTCTCTATGACGCCAAAGTGAACGGCAAGACGGTTAAGGCGGTCGCGGCGTTGCGTACAGACGGCTATCTGTTCCTGCTTGACCGTAAGACTGGCAAGCCAATCTTTCCGGTCGAGGAACGGCCGGTGAAACAGAACGAGCGGCTGAAGACCTGGCCGACCCAGCCCTATCCGGTGGGCGCGGACAAAGTCGGGCCCAACTGCGTCGAGCAGGACGCGCTGCCGGCGGGCTTTGTTTCCGGCTGCTTCTGGGAACCTGTGGATTACGATCAGCCCAATGTTGTTTCACCGATGTCGACGCGTTTCGCCCCGACATCCTACGACCCGAAGAGCCGGCTGTTCTTCGTCTCCGGCGGCGCGGACGCCCACTGGGCGCGCCGCCAGCCGAACCCCTATTTTTTCAATTTCACCAGCACTGCGCCTGGCATCAAGAGCTACGGTCTGCTGACCGCTTTTAACGCCGATACCGACAAGATCGTCTGGCAGGATCGTCTGCCCTGGCCGATAGCGTTTGGCGGCGGTTCGACTGTGACGGCAGGCGGCGTGCTATTTCACGGTCAACCTGATGGCAACGTCCAGGCCTATGTAGCCCAGACCGGCCAAAAGTTATGGGAATTCCAGACCGGCGCGCCGGCAATCGGCGCGATCACCGCCTATCGGCTGGACGGGAAGGATTATGTCTCGCTCGTCGCAGGTGGGAATGTCTGGTCTTTCACCCTGGACGGTAAGGTGGCCCCACTGCCGGCGCCGCCCGCCCCGCCGACGGAATCCCAATTCTCCGGCCGCATCGTAACGACCAATCAGGTCTCGATGTCGAACGAGATCGAGAACAACGGCATACGGGCCGATCTGAAATATGTCGACGAATATGCGCTGAAGCCGGTCCGGGCGAAGGTCAAGGTTGGCGATAGTGTGACCTGGACCAACAACGGCAAGGTTGTTCATACCATCGCAGCGCGCGACGGCTCTTGGACAACCGGACCGGTTCAACCGGGTCAGACCGGCACAGTCAAATTCGACAAGCCCGGAACCTATACTTACGCCGACACGGGCCATCTTTGGATGGTTGGCCAGTTGATCGTCGAGTGATGTGTGATAATTAACCAGCACACGCCGCGAGACGCGCAGGCATCACCAGGGAGCGAATGCTATGAATGTCATGACGGGGAATATTTCGACCGACGGCTCCAGCGCCTGGGGCACCCGTTATCCGTTCCACCCTTATCCGACTGGCTGGTTCATGGTCGGCTTCTCTGAGGATGTCGCGCCCAAGGGCGTGAAGCCCCTGCGCTATTTTGCGCGCGACCTGGTGCTGTTCCGTACCGAGGAGGGCAAGGCCGTGGTCGCCGACGCGCACTGCCCGCATCTGGGCGCGCATTTGGGTTATGACAGCAAGGTCGAGGGCGACACGATCACCTGCCCGTTCCACGCTTGGCGCTATAACAGCGCCGGCAAATGCGTCCATGTGCCCTTCACCAAGATGATCCCGCCCCAGGCACGGATCAACGTGTGGCCGACGGTTGAACGGAGCGGCATAATCTTCGCCTGGCATGACCTGGACGGGCGCGAGCCCTCCTGGCAGCTGCCGGATTACGACGAGAGCACGCGGCGCGAGGGCACCGGCTTCCACCGGCTGCATGACGATTTCGGCGGCGCGCATCCCCAGGATATTTTCGAGAATGCGGTCGATTTCGCCCATTTCCCGGGCGTGCATTCCGTCGGCAATACCATGGCTGCGGGCGAGCTTCAGATTAACGGCCCGATCCTGCTGTCGCCGATCAAGATGTACGCGCCGGACGAAACCAAGCCACCTGAGGAAGCGACGCCGACCTCGCTCGCGATGGCAGAGGTTGTGGGCGGCGGGCTAGCCCGCGTCGCCTCAACCTCACCGATGATGCCGGGCCTCACCAATATCAGCTGGGTCGGTGCGACACCGGTTGACGAGAAGCTGACCCATTACCGTGTCAGTTTCTTCACGCTGGTCGCGCCCGACTGCCCACTGACCGGAGAGCAGATCGACCAGATCGACCAGGTAATGACACCGATCCAGTGCCGCGAGCAGTACAGCGACGGCAAGATCTGGCCGCACAAGGCCTACGTTGCCCGGCCGATGCTGAGCGCGGTCGATGGGCCGATCCTGAAATATCGCGAATGGTATTCGCAGTTCCATCCGCGGCCCTCCAACTGATCGGTGTCGGGTAATCTCTTCGGGCTGATCCGGGCTGCGGCGCCGGATCTCAAGCGCATCTTCATTGCGACCTCCGACGGGCGGGCAATCACCTACGGCGATCTGTTCGACCTGTCGGGGCGCTATGCCAATGTGCTCAGTGCCTGCGGCGTGAAATTCGGCGACCGGGTCGCGGTCCAGGTCGAGAAGAGCCCGGAGGCGATCGTCCTCTATCTCGCATGTCTGAGGCTTGGTGCTGTCTATCTGCCCCTGAACCCGGCCTATACTCTGGCCGAGCTGGACTATTTCATCGGCGATTCCGAGCCGCGCGTGGTGGTTTGCGCGCCGGACAGGGCAGGGGAGATCGCGCCCTTGGCGTCGCGCCTGGGCGTCACGGCGACCTTAACGTTGGGCACCGACGGCGTGAGCGGCACGCTGAGCGATCTGGCGGCAAAGGCCTCGGCCAATTTCGACGATGCGGTCTGTTCATCCGACGATCTGGCGGCGATTCTCTATACCTCGGGCACGACCGGCCGCTCCAAGGGCGCGATGCTGAGCCATGGCAATCTGCAGTCGAACGCCGAGACGCTCGTGCAGGCCTGGCGCTTCACGGGTCGCGACGTGCTGCTGCATGCGCTACCGATCTTCCACACCCACGGACTGTTCGTCGGGACCAATGTCATCTTGCTGGTCGGCGGGTCGATGATCTTTCTGCCCAAACTGGACCCCGATCAGATATTCCGTTTTCTCCCCCAGGCAACGACCATGATGGGCGTGCCGACATTCTATGTGCGGCTGCTGCAGGATTCTCGTCTGACCCGCGAGGCGACTGAACATATCCGCCTGTTCGTCTCCGGCTCGGCGCCGTTGCTCGCCGAGACTCATGCCGAATGGCACACGCGCACCGGTCATGCGGTGCTGGAACGCTATGGCATGACCGAAACCAATATGAACACGTCGAACCCCTATGACGGCGAACGCGTGCCCGGCTCGGTCGGGCTGGCCCTGCCGGGGGTCGAGGTCAGAATCACAGATCCAGAGACCGGTCAGCCAATGCCTCGGGGTGAAATCGGCATGATCGAGGTCAAGGGCCCGAACGTGTTCAAGGGCTATTGGCGGATGGCGGAAAAGACCGCGGCCGAATTCCGGCCCGACGGATTCTTCATTACCGGCGACCTCGGGCTGATCGACGGCAAGGGCTATGTCTCGATTCTGGGGCGCGGCAAGGATCTGGTGATCAGCGGCGGCTTCAACGTCTATCCCAAGGAGGTCGAGAGCGAGATCGACGCCTTGCCCGGCGTGGACGAATGCGCGGTTGTCGGCGTGCCACACCCCGATTTCGGCGAGGGTGTCACCGCTGTCGTGACGCTGAAGTCCGGCGCGACCGTGACCGAGGCCGAGGTTCTGAAGCAGCTCTCAGACCGGCTGGCGAAATACAAACAGCCCAAACGCGTGATCTTCATCGACGCCCTGCCGCGCAACACGATGGGCAAGGTGCAAAAGAACGTGCTGCGGGAACAGTACAAGGCCCTTTATCAGGCGGGCGGCTGATGCCTGCGCTCACGCCATTCCATATGGCCTTTCCGGTCGACGACCTCGTTAAGGCCCGCGCCTTTTATGGTGGGTTGCTGGGCTGCCCTGAGGGGCGCAGCGCCGAGGATTGGATCGACTTCGACCTTTACGGCCACCAGATCGTCGCGCATCTGGTGGCGCGCCGGTCCGAGCCGCCGCACAGCAATCCGGTCGACGGCCATGACGTGCCGGTACCGCACTTCGGCGTCGTGCTGACGCTCGATGATTGGCAGGGGTTGGCCAATCGGCTAACCGAGGCCGGCGTTCAGTTCGTGATCGAACCTCACATTCGCTTCAAGGGCGAGGTCGGCGAGCAGGCGACTATGTTCTTCCTTGACCCCGCCGGTAATGCGCTGGAATTCAAAGCATTCGCCGATATGGGACAGCTGTTCGCGCGGTAGCTAAGCCGTCCCCGTTACCACGATATCTGTACCGGTCACGAAACCGGCTTGCGGGCTGGCGAGGTACATCACCGCGTGGGCGATATCCTCCGGCCGGCCGATGCGGCCGCAGTCGTTGGGTACGAATTCCGCCAACGCGCGCCGTTCGATCTCTGCCCAGTCATCACCCCAGCCAAATTGTTTGGCCAGGCTACGAAGCCAACCTTCGGTCGCCGGGGTCAGGATCAGGCCTGGAGTAATCGAATTGACGGTGATCCCGGTGCGCGACAGCGTCTTGGAGAGACCCACCGTCAGGTTCAATAGGGCGGCCTTGGCCCCGGCATAGTCGGGGATGACCGTCGGTGGGCGCAGCCCCACTATGCTGGCGATATTGATGATCCGGCCCCATCCGGCGGCCTGCATGGCGGGCGCGAAGCGCTTGATCATGCGGAAGGTGCAGATCACATTGCCCTGATAGGCCGCCATCCAGTCCTCGGGCGTCGCGTCGAACCAGGCGCCGTATCCGCCGCCCGACGCCGTGCCGCCGGCGTTGTTGACCAATATGTCGATCCCGCCCAGTGCAGCATCGACCTTATCGGCGACCGCCGCGGCTTCCCTGTCCTTCGCCAGATCGCCGACCGCAGTGTGGACTTCCACGCCCATGGCGCGGATTTCTGCAGCGACCTTTTCGGTGCGTTCCACATTGCGGCCATGGACCACAAGCCTGACGCCTTCGCGCGCCATGCGTTTGGCGATGCCTTCACCGATACCGGAACTACTGCCCGTGATCAGCACCCGTTTGCCCGCCAGTTCCTGCGCCATTCTCGTCCTCCCCATAACCGCTATGCTCACTGTTCCGGTTAAGGACTTTTTCGCTGTGTGACAATCGACTGTTTGGGCGGAGACAGCAGCTATTGCTGGTAACTTGCAATCACCATTGATGCTAGGCCGGTGTGCTCCGATGCCTGGATCCAGGCAACACCGCGCCTCTCGACGACTACCAGTCGAGTATGCCTACTCGTTTTGAGCGAAGAAGGGAAACTAAGTCATTGCTATAACTGCGTAAGTCGCAAACACGGGATCGTTCGGCGAAGAAAGCAGTGGTTAGAATTTGATATACATAAGGATATATGCATATATATATGTTATAATACAATATCTTTGCGCGACTTCGCAAAGGAGACCTGTCTTGACCATTTCGGTATAACGAGCGTCACCAGCTTGGCCCCGCTGCAGATACGGTCCGCATCGCCGAGATTATTTTTTCGGTGGCAGTTACCCAGGGCGACCTGCTGTTTGCCGACCAAGTCAGACGTTTCGCCGGTCCTGCAATCATGCCAGATTAGGGTAAAATTCCTGCATGATTTGGGGGGGACGGCGATGAGAGTGCACGGCGGCATTCTGGCGTTGGTGGCGGCGATGGCGATCCTGCCGCCCCACTTGAAGGCCGCAGCGGAGGATGAATCCATTGCATCCTCGTTCCTTTTGGCGCCTGAGGACGATCTCGAGCTCAAATCAATGCAGTTGCTGTCCAATCCGCAGGTCGTGCGTGCCCGGCGTCAGGGGGAACAGGATTTGCTGGCGTCGTTACCGAACGCGTTGCCCGAGACAAGGTCACATTTCCGCGAGGCGGTGGACGAAATCGCCTTTTTCGGCATTCTCAATGGCCTCAACGACGACCCGCTGCACCCGCGCATAACGGTCGTAGGCCGCCCGGGTCGGATGGTGCGCAGCGTCAAAATTCTTGCGCCCAAGGGTCTGGACGAGAATCCCGACAGCATCTACCGGATCATCCCGGTTGATGGCACCTCCACCTATGTATTGCGCGGCCGCGTGGCGGCAAATCGGCTGGTGGTCAATGAATTCTCGGTGCTGGACGACGATTGGAAGACGGTCGGCAACCTGTCCTCCGGCATGCTCAAGACCGATGCCGGTGGCGGATTCGCGATCACCGTTGGGCCCGATCCGGCGGCAGGCCGGGACAACTACATCCAGACCAGGCCGGGGGCAAACTATATGACCATCCGGGACACCATGGGCGATTGGGCGCGCGAGCGGCCGAACGCGCTGACGGTGGAACGTGTCGCAGGGCCCCCAGCCGGTCCCGCTCTGACGCGCGAGCGGGTGCTGGAGAAGGTCGTCGCTAAAGTCAGGCGCTATTTCGCCGAGACCATCAAGCTGCACCGGAAGATGCTCGCGGCGCCGGCAAACGAATTTCCCCAGCCGTCGATCAGCTCGGCGCAGGGTATGCTCGTTACCCAGGCCTATTCCATCGGCCGCTTCGAACTGGCGAAGGATCAGGCCCTGGTACTGACAATCCATCCTGGAACGGCCAAATATGTGACCGTACCGATCACCAACCTGTGGGGTGTGACGATGGACCCCGTGCATCATCTGTCGAGCCGGAATTCCTGCCAAGTCGCAGCCAATCCGGACGGTAGCTTTACCGTTGTTGTTTCCGCGGTGGATCCTGGATTGGAAAATTGGGTCGATACGGAGGGCCTGACAGAGGGGTTTTTGTTCCTGCGTTGGGCGGCGATGGAAGGCAATCCTTCGGCAATGGCCAAGCCCGCGGTGGAAAGTAAGCTGGTATCGTTGGCGAACTTGCCCAAGGCTGCGCCGGCGATGCTCGGAAAGGTTGATCAGGCCGGGCGTGCGCGGCAGATCGTGAAACGTGCGGCGGATTACGATCTGCGGTGGACGAGTAATTAGCCTGGTGCGTGCTATATTCTTCAGATGCCGATCGCCCCTTTAAAGCCCGAAAGCTGGGTTCGCGTGACCCCTCAAGGCCTCTATGTGGAACCTGGGCGCTTTTTCATCGACCCAGTGCGCACTGTCGATAGGGCCGTCATCACACATGGTCATGCCGACCATGCACGGCCCGGCAATAAGAACGTGCTAGCGACACCAGGAACGCTCGCCATCATGAAAGAGCGTTACGGCGACGGCCTGGGGCAGGGGCAGGCGTTGGATTACGACACGCCGATCGAGATCGACGGTGTGCGCCTTTGGCTTGCGCCGGCCGGACATGTACTGGGGAGCGCCCAGGCCGTTGTTGAGTGGCAAGGTTGCCGGGTGGTGGTTTCAGGAGACTATAAGCGCCGTTTCGACCCGACCTGCGCACCGTTCGAAGTCGTAACCTGCGACGTCTTCATCACCGAGGCGACCTTCGGCCTGCCGGTCTTCCGCCATCCGCCCGACGGGGATGAAATCGACAAGGTCCTGCGCTCGCTCGAACTGTTCCCCGACCGGGCACATCTGATCGGGGTCTATGCATTGGGCAAATGCCAGCGTGTGATCGCGTTGCTGCGCCGCGCCGGCTATGACCGGCCGATCTATATCCACGGGGCGCTCGTCGCGCTCTGTGACCTCTATCGGCGGTTGGGAGTCGATCTTGGCGACCTTCGCTTGGCATCTGAGACTTCGAAAGATGCGCTCAAAGGTCAGATCGTGCTGTCCCCGCCCAGCGCAGGCGCTGACCGATGGTCACGGCGATTGCCCGATCCGATCACCGCAGTGGCCTCCGGTTGGATGCGGATACGTCAGCGTGCACGTCAGCGCGGTGTCGAGCTGCCGCTCATTATTTCCGACCATGCCGACTGGGACGAATTGCTGCAAACGATCGGTGAGGTGGAGGCGCCGGAAATCTGGGTGACGCACGGACGCGAAGAGGCGCTGATCCATGCTGCAACGGCGATGGGTAAGCGAGCTCGAGCTTTGGCCTTGGTTGGTTACGAAGACGAAGAGGACTGAGGCTCCCGGGTGCGAAAAAGGCCTTATTTTATATATCCAACGCCTTGTCCGATATGCGAATGTCGTGGACTGCCTCTGGAAGTAACGAAAACGGCTTGGGACCGAGCCGGCTAACTCCTGCCAGGCAGAATGGACAACGAACCGTATCCGGATGAGCCAATGATTCCGCAACCTCGTATCACAGTCGTCGGCGTCGGCGGCGCAGGCGGCAATGCCG
>PLTD01000197.1 GCA_003165335.1 Rhodospirillales bacterium
TATCCGCCCGGAGATGCTGCTTGAACATCTCCGGTAAGAGAAGTCCCGCAAAACGGGGGACTTCTGCCATATCCCCGGAGGTAACGGGGATTTTTATAGCCCAAAAGAATGCGTTAAATTTGCAACTGATTTTGGGCTTTCGATTACCCTGCGAAATGAACGAGCCTGACTAATATTTTTTGATCCACCTCCGGGATAGCCACAATTAGTCAATCATTCCAATAGCTTGATGGGCGGAGATGTAGCTACGGCACCTCCGGGCTTTGAAAGCATAGGGCTGCCAGGCTGTAGCGCGCCTACTATTCTATTGCCGACGATGGCTACCAATTTGGGGCTACCGGCCCAGCTACATCGCCAGATGGCAAGCGACGCGGTGACCTTCTTCAATCATATGGAGTTCCGGCGCGTGGTCCAGACACCTTCGTTCGGCGAAAGGACAGCGGCTGGCGAAGCGACAGCCCGGAGGAATATCGATGGGGCTCGGCGGATCGCCGATCGCGCGCACCTTATCGGTGACCGGCCGTTCGCGGGCATGAATAGAGGGACGTGCAGCGAGTAGAGCTTTCGTATACGGATGCGCAGGATTAGAAAATAGCCTGGCGGTGGTACCGCTTTCGACGATCTTGCCAAGGTACATGACCGCGGCGTGATCGCACATGTATCTCACCACGCCGAGGTCGTGACTGATGAAGATGAAGGTTAGTCCTCGCTCGCGCTGCAGCCGCTTCAACAGGTTTAGGATTTGGGCCTGTATAGCGACATCGAGCGCCGACACTGGCTCGTCGCAGACGACCAGTTCGGGGTTGGTGGCTAAGGCCCGCGCTATTCCGACGCGCTGCCGCTGACCTCCGGAAAATTGATGTGGAAATGCGTGCCGCGCTTCGGGGCGGAAGCCGACCAGTTCAAGTAGTTCCATGACGCGCGCGTCACGCTCACGGTCGGTTCCAATTTTCTGAATGTCGAGGGGATCGCGCACTATTTCTCCAAGGCGGGCGCGGGGATTCAGCGACGAGTACGGGTCCTGGAAGATGATCTGGAGACGGCGACGAAAAACGCGCAGGCTCTCTCCTGCCAGCGTATGAAGCGCGGCTCCATCGAACATGATACGGCCGGCCGTGATGTCGACCAGCCGCATGATCGCCGCCACGGTCGTCGATTTACCCGAGCCCGATTCGCCGACGATTCCGAACGACGTGCCTTGAGCTACTTCAAACGATATATCGTCGACGGCCCGCAGCACACGGGGCTCTGAGAACAGTCCTGCCGCACGCAGCGGGTAATGGATCGAGAGATTCTCAACCTTGAGAAAGAATTGGTTTTCCTGACTCATCGCGTCACACATTCCAGCACGCAACCGCATGGCCGCGGTCACGTTCGATGGTCGGCGGGAGCCTGGTTCGGCACTCGTCGCGCGCAAGCGTACATCGATCGGCAAAGGCACAGCCTGGGCCAATGTCCGATAGTGCTGGCACCATACCCGGTATTTCGGTCAGCGCGACTGTTGCGTCGGTATCAATATCGGGAATACAGCCGATCAATCCCCGCGTATAGGGGTGACGAGGCGAGTGAAGCAATTCGTCGACCGGGGCGCTTTCAACCGCGCGGCCCGCGTACATGACAACTGCGCTATCAGCGAGTTCTGCGACCGCACCCATGTCGTGCGTGATCAGGATCAACGACATGCCCGTCCGGCGCCGTAAGTCGCGCAGAAGATCGAAAACCTGGGCCTGCACGGTAACATCCAATGCCGTCGTTGGCTCGTCGGCTATTAGCAGCCTCGGCTCGCACGCCACTGCCATAGCGATCATCACTCTCTGGCGCATGCCTCCGGACAATTCGTGCGGATATTGACGCAGCCTATGTTCCGCGTCTGGAATTTCGACCGCCTTGAGCGCGTCCAGCGCGCGGTCCATCGCCTGGCAACGCGTCAGGCCGCGGTGCGCTCGCAATACCTCAGCAATCTGCTCGCCGACCGGAAATACCGGATTGAGCGCTGTCATCGGGTCCTGAAAGATCATCGAAATCCGATCTCCGCGTACATCCGACAGTGTGCGCGCATTCGCTCCAACGAGTTCCTGACCATCCAGGGTTATGCTTCCGGACACGATGCGTACCCTTGGCGGGGGCAAGCCGATGATTGCTAGCGCCGTCATGCTTTTGCCGCAGCCCGATTCGCCCACGAGCGCCAGGGTCTCGCCGGGCGCTACATTGAAGGACAGGTCTCTCAGGACGCGCACGGGACCGGAGCGGGAGGCGAATTCGACATTGAGATCGGTGACCGCGAGAACAGGGGGGCTCATCGTTCCCTCAAACGTGGATTGAGCGCGTCGTTGAGCCCATCGCCGACTAAGCTCACGGCTAGCACCGTGAGAAATAGAACGACTCCCGGCAGAGTGGTGGCCCACCAGGCGTCAAGCAAATACGGCCGGTTCATTCCCATCATCAGACCCCAGCTAACGGCGTTCGAATCGCCCAAGCCGAGGAAGCTGAGTCCACCCTCGAACAAGATCGCAGCGCCAACGGTCAGTGTTGCGGCGACAACGAGGGGCGGCGCGGCATTCGGCAGAATAAGTCGCCATATCAGGCGCGCGTTGCGCGCACCCATCGCGCGTGCCGCCTTGACATAGTCAAGTTCCCGGATACGCATGAATTCTGCTCTGGTTAGCCTCGCGGGCGTGGGCCAACTCACCAAGCCTATGCTAACAGCAACTGAGGCAAGCGAGGGCCTGAAGAGTAACACAATCGTCATTGCGAGAATCAGCGGCGGAAGAACTTGAAAAAATTCGGTGATGCGCATCAGTGCGCGATCGACCCATCCACCGTAGAAACCGGCCAGAGCCCCGACCGTCACGCCGAGGGTCATGGTGAGTAGCGCTGCACTCAACCCAACGGCCAGACTCGCGCGGCCGCCGTTGATGATACCCGCGAGCAGATCGCGTCCGAGATAATCCGTTCCGAGGGGCAGGCCGTCCTCGCCCGGAGGTAATAGCGGGGCAGACACGATATCCAGCGGGTCAACGCGATAGATCAGGGGGCCGAACAACGTCATGAAGATGATGGTCACAATCAATAGCAAGCCGAATAGAGCGGCGCGATTGCGACAGAAGCTCGTCCATGCGTCGGTGAACGGAGTGCGAGCGACAACGGCTCCATCAGTCATCGTCTCCGAATCCTTGGGTCGATTACGTGGTAGAGAAGGTCGATCATCGTGTTGACGACGATAACTAAAATTGCCGTGCAGAACAAAATGCCCAACATTAGCGGCGCATCGCGCCGAAGGATGGATTCGTATGCCAAGCGGCCCATTCCGGGCCAGCCGAACACGGTCTCGACCAGAACGGCACCGGCGAGCAGATGGCTGACTTGCACACCCGCGACGGTGACGATCGGCAGGATAGCATTGCGCAGGGCGTGTTTGTAGACCACCACACCTTCGCTCAAGCCTTTCGCCCGTGCGGTCCGCACGTAGTCCGCTCCGAGCGCTTCCAGCATGCTGGTACGTGACAGACGACTGTATTGCGCAAGGTAAACCGAAGCCAACGTGAAGGTTGGCAGCACGAGATGGCGCAGTATGTCCAACGTCTGCGGGAGGATGCCGACGGAGGTGCGTGGATCGATCATACCTTGTGCCGGAAACAAAGGGATCCACGATGCAAAGACAAGAATAAGAACGATGCCGGTCCAGAACACCGGCGCCGAATAACCCAGCAGCGAAAGGATCGAAACGAACTGACTGAGAACTCCCGTCGGACGCTGCGCCGCCAGAACGCCGAGCATGGTTCCCGCGACAACGGCTGCCGTCAGCGCCGCGCCGACCAGCAGAATGGTCGGAAACAGACGTTCAAGGATGAGGCCTGCCACCGGTGCGTTGAAGTAAGCCGAGGTCCCGAGATCGCCGTGCAAGAGATTGCCAACATAAATCAGGAATTGCCTCGGCAGCGATTGGTCCAGGCCATAAATATGCCTGATCTCGTCGAGGGATTCCTTCGTTGCGCCGCCGGTGGCTCCGGCAATCGCTTCCGCGACGTCACCCGGCGCGGCATGCAACAGAATGAAGTTGAAAAGGACAACGGCAAGCAAGAGGCCGAGAGCGGATCCGGTTTGCGCTAGGATCGGGCCAGCGCGCATTTCAGCCGACGTGCGTGAAGGACGTAGCGGTCGGTCTCTCTCGACGCCTCATTTCTTCTCCATGTCCCACATCGGCGCCATAGTGCCGAGCACCGTCTTCGGCAGGCCAACAATGCTCTTCTGAGCAACGCCGTAGGGTAGTTCGGTTGTGGTATAAATGTAAGGAAGATCTTCCGTTATAATCTTCTGAAATTGAGCATAGAGCTCCTTGCGCTTGGCGGGGTCGGTTTCCTTCGACGCCTGCTCCAGGAGCTGGTCGACCTTCTCATTACAGTAGCCACCGGTATTCGAGAACATGACGCCTTTGATCTGGTTCTTGCAAAGAAAAAGGCGGTGCGTTCCGATCACCGGATCGGGATAATTGTAAATCTGGCTCATCGCCATGTCGTAGTCGTAGTTCGACAGGCGCTGTGCCCAGGTCGCGCTGTCGGGTGAAATGCGCCGATCGATCTCAATGCCGATGCGCTTTAGCTGCGGTTTCAGATAGTCGGCGACCCGGCCGAGTCCATCCGGCGAGAAGGTCGGCGCATCGAGCGTTGCCTTGAACCGTACGCCGTTGGCGTCCGGCTTGTAACCGGCCTCGTCGAGAATTCGGTTTGCTTCCTTCAGGTCGTAGTCATAGTGGACGAGATCTTTTGTGGCAAAGGGGTGATCGGGTGGCAGCGGCCCCTCGAGTTGCTGTGTCACGCCGCCCTGGAATTTCTCGACAAGGAACTTGCGGTCGATCGCGTGAGCGATTGCCTTGCGTACCCGCAAGTCGTTGAACGGCGCCTTGCGTAGATTGAACTCAAGGTAATCGACGATCCCAAGCCCGGCAAACGTATCGGTGAAGACGTTGAGCTTTGGATTTTTCTTCAGCCGATCGAAATCGCCGTAGCCGAAGCTCGTCTGCAGAATGGCGTCGGTCTCACCGTTTTCGAGCGACAGACGCGCTGATTGCATATCGTCGTAGAAGCGAAGGATGATGCGGTCGGACTTCGGACGTCCCGGCATGAAGAAGTCCGGGTTTTTCACCAGCGTGATCGACTGCCCCGCCTTGAATTCCGCGACCTTGAACGGTCCGGCACCGATAGCCATTGTGTTGGCCGGATTTGTGCGGATTGGGCCATTGTCGTAGACATGCCTGGGGAGTATCGGCAGCAGCAGCGTCGTCACCGAGGTCAGCATGGCCGGATGCGGCTGCTTCAGCACGAAGCGCGCCGTCAGCGCGTCGGGAGTCTCGACTCTGTCGACGGGACCGAGCATGGCGCGGCCAAACGGGTGGTTCGCGCGTACGGTATCAACCGAAAACGCGACGTCCTCGGAAGTGACCGGCGTTCCGTCGTGGAATTTTGCGCCTTGCCGGAGATGGAAAGTATAGACGAGGCCGTCAGCCGAAACATCCCAGGAAGTCGCGAGGTAGGGTTGCGGAACAAAATGATCGTCGAGCTCGACGAGACCCGCGAAAACTTGCGTTCCCGGCGTTCCCGGCGCTGTACCAGATCCCAGCGCGTTGTTGACGACAGGCGTGGTGATAGTACCAACGACAAGGGTTTTTTGCTCTTCGGCCAATGCGGCAAATGTCATAGTAGCCAGGATCAGACCGCCAACAATTCCATACCGGACCTTCATCGCGCGCATCCCTTCGTTCTCCACGGCCGACGATATGGGGCGCGCAGCCAATGATGTGCTCATTTTGGCCGGATTGTGCTTTATCGGGCCGAAACTTGCATCAACGCTTGTCAGCTGAAGGCGGTCGCCCGAATTGGCGACTGTAGCAGCGCGAAAAATGGGAACGTGACCTGAACCCCGCGGCAAGACCGACTTCGGTCACGGAGGTCTCGCTCGTCGTGAGCATCCGGTAGGCGTTATCGAGACGCAATTTGAGACGGAATCTTGCCGGGCTTGTCGCCAGTTCATCGGTGAAGATGCGGTGCAGCTGGCGCCTCGAAACGCCGATCCGCTCCGCGATCGTGCCAATCCTCGATGCTTTCGGCGCCTCCCGTTCCAGAATTTCCATGGCGCGGGTCAGCTTGCGACCGACTACGCCAGCCTTGGCAGGCGCGCTACGCTGTGCTCCGCCTGCTGGGCGCGGCAGGCCATGCATGCAGTGGTCGGAAACGCGCTCGGCAAGCTGGCGTCCGAAACTTGTTTCAATCTCCTTGAGTGCAAGGTCGATCGCCGCCGAACCGCCTGCACAGGTGCACCGTTTCCGATCAATTTCGAACAACCGTTCGGTAACCTGCACCCGGGGAAATTCCTCCCGGAATGCGCCGATAATTTCCCAGTGCGCGGTGGCCATTCGTCCGTCGAGCAGGCCGGCGCGGGCCAGCAGCAAGGGCGCCGTATCGATGCCTCCGATCGTCGCACCAGTCCGCGCCAGTTGACGAAGTCGTGGTAGAATGGACCGCTCCAGGCGGCTCGACGGCGGCTCGTCGGCTATCACCAGAAATGTTCCGACATGCGCGATCATGCTTAAGGCCGCGTCCACCGCGACCTTGACGCCATTGCGATCAGGCACTGGTTCACCATCGACCGAGACCAAGGTCCAACGATAGGGGCGCGCAACATAGCGGTTGGCGATCCGCAGTGGCTCCAAAATTGAAGACAGCGCAATCGACGTAAATTGCGGGATTAGCAGAATGACGATCGGACCCGGCATGAGTACCGCAGCCTCGGCGCCCTTCGCTTTCAAGGTATTGCTTGCACTGTCGGCGATAGTCATTCGCGAAAGCCCGTGGCCAATTTAGGCACTAGTTTGGCCTAAAACGGTACATCACGTCAAACCCTGCGCTTATGAATCTTGTTAGCGCGTGAATTCGATTACCCAAGGGAATGATCATGTCCGAGATCACTGTCTTCGTCGCTCGGAATATCCGGACGATGGAGCCTTCGCTCCCCGAGGCCACCGCCGTTGCAGTTCGCGACGGAAGGATCGTGGAGGTAGGATCGTTGAAAACGCTGCAACCCTGGCTGGACGCTTATCCGCACACCGTTGACCGAACCTTCGAGAAGCACGTGCTGATGCCCGGGTTTATCGACCCGCACTTGCACCCCTCGCTGGCTGCATATTTATTGCAATGCGATTTCATCACTGCCATGGAATGGCAATTGCCACACAAGACCGTCGCGCCGGTGCGGACGCGAGAGGCGTGGCTTACGCGCCTAAAGGAACTGCACGACGCCGAGTCCGAGCCGTTGCTTCCAATTTTCGCCTGGGGACACCATCGTAACTGGCACGGTGAAATCTGGCGCGACGACCTTAATGCGATCTCGCGCACGCGGCCATTGATCCTGATTCACCGCTCGTTTCACGAGACCGTGATGAACGATGCCGCGCTGAAATATTTCGACATTGATGAAGAAAAGATGCGCAATGCGCACCAGGTAAACATTGAGCGCGGTCATTTTTACGAGGCGGGCAACCGCCATGTCCGCGCGCAGCTAGCCAGCTATCTACTGTCGCCGCAGCGTCTCGGACCGGCTATGAAGCTGACGACCGACGTAATTCATCTTGGTGGTCATACCACGGTCGGCGATATGGCGTTCGGCCTTTTTGGCGCCGAACTTGAGTGGGGGGCTTATGTCGCGGCTTTTGACAACGACGCCACGCCTTTTCGCGTTGAACTCATTCCAACCCTAAGTATCGGCGGCGTTGGCGCTAACATAGAACAGGTGCGGAAATATCCCGAGCGCAACCGGCATCGCCTTCGCTTCGGCAAACACGTCAAGCTGTTCACGGATGGCGCCTTTTTCTCGCAACTGATGCAGCTCGGAGGACCCGGCTATATTGACGGGCATGACGGCGAATGGCTGATGACGCCTGAACAGTTTGAAAGCAATGCCCGCGCACTCTGGAACGAGGGAATGAACATCCATGTCCATTGCACCGGCGACATGGGCGTCGAGCTCGCACTCGACACGCTCGAAAAACTGCAATGGGAGCGCCCGCGGTTCAACCACCGCTACACGATCGAGCATTTTGGAATTTCGACCGCGGCTCAGGCGCGTCGGATTGCCGATCTTGGCGCCATCGTCTCAGCCAATCCCTATTACGTATACGAACTGAGCGACATATATTCACGCGAGGGCGTCGGCTTCGAGCGCGCTTCGCAGATGGTGCGGCTGGGTTCTCTGTCGCGCAACGGCGTGCCCTTCGCACTGCATTCGGACTTCACTATGGCGCCGGCGCGCCCGCTGCAGAACGCTTGGATCGCGGTCAACCGCATCAATGCGGCTGGCGACGTGCTCTGCCCGAACGAACGCGCCACGCTCGAGGAGGCGATGCGCGCCATTACCATAAATGCCGCCTACGTCCTCGGCCTCGAGCATGAGATCGGCAGCATCAGCATTGGCAAGAAGGCAGATTTTACTGTGCTCGAAGCCGATCCGTACGACACTCCGGTGGAGAAGCTAAGGGACATTCCGATCTGGGGAACGATCTTCGAGGGGACGCCGTTCCCGCTGGGCAGAAAGCAATAGCCATGGCAGATCGACCGAACTCGATACCGGTCATCACGATCGGTGGCTATCTCGGCGCCGGAAAGACCACGATGCTGAACGCACTCCTTGCCGGCGATCACGGCCGGCGCATCAGCGTCTTGGTCAATGATTTCGGATCGATCTCGATCGACGAGAAGTTGATCTTGGCCCGCGATGGCGACGTCGTGACGCTCGTCAATGGCTGCGCCTGCTGCTCGGTTTCCGGTGACCTCGGAGAAGCGCTAGACAACATCGCCCGCGCCAGGACGCCGCCCGACTATATAATGGTGGAGGCAAGCGGCGTCGCCGACCCCGCCCGCATTGCGGCGCTGGCTCGCTCGCCAGGGCTTGCGCCGCGCTCCACCGTTGTGCTTGCGGACTGCGAGACGGTCACCTTGCGCGCGGACGACAAATTCGTCGGCCGGCTGGTGCGAAGGCAATTGGCCGGCGCTGATCTTGTCGTACTCAACAAGATCGATCTTGTCGGCGATGAGCAGCTAGGTGCTGCGCGCGCATTGGTGGCGAGGGAGGCGCCGATCGCTGATGTCGTCGAGGCGTCCCATGGTTTGGTTGCTGCCGACCTGCTGCTTGGTGCCGTTGGTACACTACGCCCGGCCTTCGCCTGCGACGCTCCCGATCAGGACGCCGCCGCGACCTATCAAAGCCACTGCTGGAGGACGACCGAAGCAGTCAATATCCCGGCGCTTCGCGACGCTATTGCGGCCCTGCCAGCAACTGTCGTCCGCGCCAAGGGTATCGTCATGCCCCAAGGAGACGGGCCGGGATTTGAGATTCACCGCGTCGGCGAGCGGGTCAATGTCACCCCGCTAGCCCATGCGCGAAGGACCGCAGCCGGGGCTGAACTGGTGTTTATCGCGCTCGCCGGGACGCTCCATAGAAATGCTATCGACATTGCCTTGAACGCCTGTCTCTGCGGCGAGGTCCGCGCGTGAGCATGCTCCCCAAACAGGCGCGCGCGGTCATCATTGGTGGTGGCGTCGTCGGCTGTTCCGTAGCCTATCATCTGGCACAACTGGGCTGGCGCGATGTCGTATTGCTAGAGCGGAAGCGTCTCACCTCGGGCACGACATGGCATGCCGCAGGCCTAATCGCACATCTGCGCGCCACTCTCAACATGACCCTACTCGCAAAATACTCCGGCGAACTCTACGAGCGGCTCGAAGCTGAAACGGGGGTCGCGACCGGTTTCCGCCGCAATGGAGCGATCACGCTGGCCTTGACTGCTTCACGCTTCGAGGAGTTGCGGCGGCTCGCCTCGATGGCCAAGCCATTCGGTATCGAGGTCGATACGATCTCAGCCAGAGAGGTGCGCGATAAGCATCCGCTCGTCGAAACCCGCGATGTCGTCGGTGGCGTATGGATGCCCCGGGACGGGCAGGCCGATCCTGCCAATATCACGCTTGCGCTGGCCAAGGGCGCACGGATCGGCGGAACGCAAATCTTCGAGAATGTTGCGGTTACCGGCATTGCAGCGGAGAAGCGCCGTGTCACTGGTGTAAAGACGACCGCCGGTGAGATCGCCGCTGACGTGGTCGTCAACTGTGCGGGTCTTTGGGCGCGCGAAATCGGCGCCATGGCGGGCGTTCCGGTTCCGCTGCAAGCCTGTGAGCATTTCTATGTCGTAACCGAGCCGATGGCTGGCTTGCCGCGCCACGCGCCCGTCATTCGGGTGCCAGACGAATGTTCCTATTTCAAGGAGGATGCCGGCAAGCTGCTGGTCGGCTTCTTTGAACCCAAGGCGAAGCCCTGGGCCGTTAACGGCCCGCCGGCGGATTTCGAATTCGGAACTCTGCCGGACGATTGGGACCAGATCGCGCCAGAGCTGGAGATGGCGAGCGCGCGAATGCCCGCGTTGGGATCGACCGGGATCCATACGTTCTTCAACGGGCCTGAGAGCTTCACGCCCGACGACCGCTACTTGCTCGGGGAATCTCCAGTGCTGCGCAATTTCTTCGTCGCAGCTGGATTCAATTCCGTCGGCATCCAATCGGCCGGCGGCGCAGGAAAGGCTCTCGCCGAGTGGATCGACGGGGGAGAACCCAGCCTCGATCTGACGGATGTCGACATTCGCCGCATGTTCCCGTTTCAGGCAACCAGGACCTACCTCGTTCGCCGCGTCGAAGAGACACTAGGGCTGCTGTATGCCGATCACTGGCCGCATCGTCAATATGCGACTGCGCGCAACGCGCGCCGGACACCGGTACATCACGAACTCACCGCGCTGGGCGCACAGTTTGGCGAAGCCGCGGGCTTCGAGCGACCCCTTTATTATCCGAAGGTTATCGGGGAATCGGCTCCCCCTCTGACCTTTGGCTGGGACAGGCAGCCGTGGTTCGCAAATGTCGCTCACGAGCACATGGCTTTCCGCCGTAACGTCGCGATGATCGACATGTCGCCGTTCGGCAAGATCAGGGTCGTGGGGCGCGACGCTGTCGACGTCCTGCAGCGCATCTGCGCCAATGACGTCGATGTGCCCGCCGGCCGGCTGGTTTATACGCAATGGCTGAACAGAAATGGCGGTATCGAGGCTGATCTGACGGTCGCTCGGCTGGCCGAGACGGAATTTCTTGTCGTCACTTCAGCGGCGGCGATCGTCCGCGATCACGCCTGGCTTGCACGCCACATTCCCGACGAGGCATTTTGTTCCGCAATCGACGCCACGAGCGCCGAGGCCTGCTTCGCTGTAGCCGGCCCTAACGCACGCGAACTCCTGGCGCCGATCGTGGGGACGGATCTGTCGAACGAGGCTTTCCCATTTGGGTCTGTACAAGCAGGGGAGATCGGCATGGCGCCGGTCCGCCTGCATCGCGTCAGCTATGTGGGGGAGCTGGGTTGGGAGATTTACGTTTCCAGCGAAATGGCCCACGAGGTCTTCGGCGTGATCCGCAGCCGTCTCGAGGAGGCCGGCGGCGCCCTGGCCGGCATGCTGGCAATGGACTCCGGCCGGATCGAGAAGGCCTACCGCCATTTTGGACACGACATTGGTGGCGACGACCACGTGCTTGAAGCCGGGCTTGGCTTCGCCGTCAGAACCGGAAAGTCATCGGGACGCTACGGCGCGTTCATCGGCCGGGACGCGATCCTTAGAAAGCGGGAGACCGGCCTTAATCGCCGCCTGCTGCAGCTGAGGCTCGAAGACCCGCTGCCCCTCCTCTACCACAACGAACCGATCATCCGCGACGGCACCGTCACGGGCTATGTGACGTCCGGAGCGTACGGACATTCGCTCGGTTCGGCGGTAGGCCTTGGCTATACGTCGTGTCAGCCGGAAGAAACTGACTCCGATATCTTGCGATCGAAATTTGAGGTTGAAGTCGCCGGCATGCGTTATTCGGCTGAAGTCAGCTTCAGCGCCATGTACGACAAACGCTCGGACCGCATGCGCGCCTGAGACAATATCCCGGTACGTTGACGATGCACTGCCACTCCATGCGTCACGAAGTAGGAGATCAAATTGACCCTAACTAACTTACCTGATCCAGAAATTCGCGCCCGGGTCGTCAAGCAAGATTTGGCAACGGTCCTGCATCCTCTCGTCCAGCATCGTGCGCTTGAACAAAACCAGATGGTCATTACAGGCGCCCAGGGCTCAACCATCACCGACCATGACGGGACGTCGTATTTGGACGCCATGGCCGGGTTGTGGTGCGTCAACATCGGATACGGACGCACCGAACTGGCCCAGGTTGCCGCCGAACAGATGGAGCGGATCGCCTACTATCCCCATACGGCGATGAACTTGCCGGCGGCGCAGTTGGGCGAGCAACTTAACAACCTAATGGGCGGTGGCTACCACAGCTATTTCGTCAATTCCGGGTCCGAGGCCAACGAGGCTGGTTTCAAGGTGGCGCGGCAATATGCAAAGCATGAGTTTCCCGACGATTTCCGGTTCAAGACAATCAGCCGCTACTATGCCTATCACGGAACAACGCTTGCCACATTGGCTGCCGGCGGAATGGGCGATCGCAAAGGCAAATTCGAGCCGTTCGCCGGCGAGTTCGTACATGTGCCGGCGCCAACTTGTTATCGCTGCCCGCTTGGCCTCGAATATCCGACCTGCGGGGTCGCCTGCGCCAAGGCGATCGAGACGACCATTCTTGCCGAAGGCCCTGCGTCAGTCGCCGAAGTCATAGTAGAGCCGATCATGTCCGGTGTAG
The DNA here is from genome assembly GCA_003165335.1 of Rhodospirillales bacterium. Lineage (GTDB taxonomy): Bacteria > Pseudomonadota > Alphaproteobacteria > BOG-932 > Roseiterribacteraceae > BOG-932. Next base: position 12,768 of record PLTD01000197.1, read on the forward strand.
GGGTCGCGGTTCCGCCGGATGAATACCACCCAATGGTCGAGGCAATCTGCCGCAAGTACGACGTGCTGCTGCATGTCGATGAAGTCATCAACGGGTTCGGCCGAACCGGGAAGATGTTCGGCCACCAGCATTACGGCATTAGCCCGGATATCATGGCGGTCGCCAAGGGTATCGTCTCGGCTTACGTGCCGATCGCGGCGACCATGGTCAAGAACAAGGTCTTCGACAGCTTCCTCGGAGAGGACGCCGACGCTCGCCAAGTTATGCAGGTCAATACTTACGGCGGACATCCGGTAGCGGCAGCGGTTGCCGTGCGCAATATCGAGATCCTGCTCGAGGAAAACTTGCCTCAACGCGCGACAGAGATGGGAAACTATCTTATGCAGGGCCTGACCGACCGGCTGATGAGACACGCCGTATGCGGTCAAGTTCGAGGCAAGGGTTTGCTAGTCGGAATCGAGCTGGTGACCGATCGCGCAAGCAAGACCCAGCTCGACAGCAAGTTGGTCGGCAGCGTCCTGTCGTTTTGCCGCAAGAACGGCGTGATAGTAGGACGTTCTGGCGGCGGGGCACGACATTCCAATGTGATCGTTCTGTCTCCCCCTCTCATTATCACGCGGTCGGAATGCGACATGTTGATCGATGTGCTTGACCGGGCACTGGCGTTTGTTGTGAACCCGATATCAGTAGCGATCTGATAGGCTCACGAGAAAGCAAGCAGGCCGCTGATCCAGCTGAACTGATCGAGCGCCTGCTGCTTCAGAGCGATGTCCAGGAGTCGGTTTACGCATTGACACCGGCTGGCGCACTTTCGGTCCAGCGTCACCACTTACCTTCGATCGCAATCTCGACGAGACAGGGCCGATTTTGCGGTGATCGTTTCTTCAGTACACACCTAATTTCTGAACCGCATTTCTCGCGAACGACGTATCGACGACTTTAGACACGTCGATTTCCTCTTTTAGGTATCCATTGGAGAAGAACCAACGCATGTCATTTGTCATACCTACCGCATTGACCGTTCCGTTCGGATCAAGACCAGGCATGATCATCTTGTCGTAAAGCGCCAGGTTCTTGACCGCGGTGTTCTTGCTAAGGAGACCTACAATAGCGGCGCGATCGATATTCTTTCGGAAGGCGTTGTTGTAGTCACGCACACCCTTGAGATAGGCCACCATGAAACGCTGCGCGGCATCCTTGCGCTTAGTCGCGAAGTCGGGGCCGTAGAGCAGAACCGCAACCTGCTGGTTTGGGTACATCTTGTCGCCTGTGATAAGTATTTTTCCGACACCCTTTTGCTCCGCCGATTGCATCAACGGTTCGATGAGATAAGCAGCATCGACACTGCCTGACGCCAAAGCCGCGAAGCTGTCACCGAAGGTGAGATTTTGCAAAGCTAAATCGCTCTCCTTGAGCCCCAATCCCTTGAGCATCTCATCCATGGCAATCTCGTTGGTGGTGCCGACGCCAAAACCAGCAAGCGCGACATTGCGGCCCTTGAGGTCCGCTGCCGACTTGATTTGATCTGCGACCGTGTTGCGCACAACCAAGCCGATATAGCCGGCGCCGGCCTGCATACTACCCTTGTCAGCGACGACCTTGATGCCGATGCCTTGGCGCGCCGCATTGTATATCGCCGCGCTGGGTGCCCCGCCGGCGACGTCCACTTGGCCCGAGGCCAGTGCAGTTACGACAGACGACACGGAATCGAGCTGCACCGTTTCGATGGAGATACCCTGCTCCGTAAAGTAGCCCCTGTCGATTGCGATATAAATACCGGCGTCCGAAACGGACTGATAGACCGACACCTTCACGAGATCGGCTGCGAATGCAGAGATAGGAAGCAACTGCGTGCATAAAAATGCGAGCATAGTTGCTTTCAACTTGTGGAGCCGCATAAAAATCTCCTGTCGCCCTCAAAGCAGTGATTTTGTCTTGGCATGCGGCTTCCAGCATATCAGCCAACCTTCCAAGGCACCCATTGCAAGCTGTATGCCATATCCGAGGATCGCCACCATCATCAGCCCGACGAACATGTCGCGCACCTCGAACACTTGCCACGAGCGCCAGATCAAATATCCGAGACCCGTCTTGGTGCCGAATTGCTCGGCGACCACAACCACGATGAGGGCCATACCAATCCCGAGCTGGCATCCAGTAAAGATGAAGGGCAACGCCGCCGGCATGGCTATCATTCGATAGGCCTGCCAACGGCTAGCGCCAAAATTCCTGGCAACGTCGAGATAGATCCGATCAATATTCGCGACACCCGCCAGGGTGCTGAAGAACACCTGAAAGAAAACGGCAATTCCGACGATCACCCATTTCGACGTCTCGCCAAGGCCAAACATCAGCATGATAAGCGGAAACAGTGCGATCTTCGGGATGGGATAGATGGCCGCAATGATCGGGCGAAAGATTGCAGTCAGCGTCGGCGATAGCCCCATAACTAGCCCGAGCAGTATGGCCGGAACCGCCCCCAGGAAGAAGCCAACGGTAACCCGCTGAAGCGTCCAGCCGAGATGGACGACAAGCTCTCCGGAACTGATGAGATCCAACAGCTCCCGGATTATTGATGACGGAGTTGGGAAAAAGCGCTGATCAATCCAGCCCAACCGACCAGCAATTTCCCAAAGAATGAGCGCCAGCAGCGGTGAGGCCACGGCCATAACAGCGTGCGACTGGACTACGCGCCGCCACCCCGGCTCATGGCTAGCTTTGGGAAGAATGCGTAGTTCGTTTGTCGGCTCAACCATTCGGTCTCATTTCACTTTCTCTGGGAGCGCTTGGGGTTGCGAACCCAGGAGCGACCAGATCTGATGCCATTGCCTGCCGAACTCAGGCTCTGCCTTCAGTTCGTGCACAAGGCGCGGTCGGGGAAAAGTCACGGCAATGTCTGCAATGGGACGGCCCGGCCGGCCGGACATCACGATTACTCGATCCGCAAGGACGAGAGCCTCATCGATCGAATGGGTTATGAAAACCACGGTTTTGCGCGTCTCGTTCCACAGCCGGAGAAGCTCCTGTTGCAGTGTGATCTTGGTCTGCTCGTCAAGAGCCGCAAACGGCTCGTCCATCAAAAGGATCTCGGGATCGTTTGCAAATGCCCGCGCGACGCTGACTCGCTGCTTCATCCCGCCGGAGAGTTGGTGCGGATAGGCGTCGGCGAACTGCCCAAGCCCGCACAGATCGAGAAAATGCTGCACGGCGGTTTGCTGCTCCAGCCGTGGAACTCCCCGAATACGCAAGCCGAAGGCAACGTTGTCCCGGACCCGCATCCAGGGAAAGATCGAGGTTTCCTGGAAAATCATTGACGTCAATGGCCGGTCTTGCGTCTGACGCCGAACGACAATTTCTCCTTGGCTTGGCGTTTCCAGGCCTGCCAACATCCGCAGCAAGGTAGTCTTGCCGCAACCCGAAGGGCCAAGGAAACAAACGAATTCGCCGTCGTGAATGGAAAGATCGAATGTCTCGAGGGCTTTGACCTGATCGTGGCCGAGATCATAACTCTTGGACAGCTGTCGAATTGCAATCTTGGCGTCGGCCGACGCCGCTTTCGCCGAGCCCTTGAAGGCACGGTCACTCAAAAGAAAGACCCTTGGACCAGCGCCTTGAGAGAGCAGGAACGCATGGTGGCCATGCGTTGACGAAGAAGCTCGATGTAAACTACCATTCCGCGCACCAGAGCCCGGCGAGCGGCAAAGATGCCGTCGCGACGTTGGAGATTATCATGCTCAAGCGGGAAGACAACGAACTAGTGACGCGTGTCGGGCCAGGTACTCTGATGGGTGATCTGTTCCGGCGCTTTTGGCTTCCCGCCTTGTTGCCCAATGAGCTCCCCAATCCCGATTGCCCGCCGGTTCGGCTGCGGCTGCTCGGTGAAGACCTCATTGCCTTCCGCGACAGCAATGACCGTATCGGGATCCTGCACGAGCATTGTCCGCATCGGCGCGCCTCATTGTTCTACGGACGCAACGAGGACTGCGGATTACGCTGCGTTTATCACGGCTGGAAATTCGACGTTGACGGCAACTGCGTCGATCAACCGAGCGAGCCACCAGAAACCAATTTCAAGCATAAGGTGAGGCAGGTGAGCTATCCCGCAAGGGAATGGGGCGGCTTTATCTGGGTCTATATGGGGCCAACGGAGGAAATGCCGGAATTGCCTAATCTCGAATGGGCGATGCTTCCGGCAAACCAGAGATGGCAGGCCAAATGGCTCTACGAGGCTAACTACGCGCAGGGCATCGAGGGCGAGCTGGATAGCTGCCATACTGGCTTCCTCCACGACACCTCGACGCCCGCCACCGACCTCACCGCTGGGATGGCCAAGGCCAGCGAGTACTGGGCAGCCGACAAGGCGCCAGCTCTTACGGTCGCGCAAACTGATTATGGCTACTACTACGGATCGCGACGTAACTATCCCGGCGGCCAATATTACTGGCGCGTGACGCAGTGGCTTCTCCCATGCTTTGCTATTATCCCGATGCCTACTTGGCCGATTTCATGCCGCGCCTATGTACCGGTGGATGACGAGACGACGCTTGTCTTCAATACTTCCTACAATCCAGAGGCACCTCTCACAGAAGCCGATCTGAAACCTCTCGTGTCCGGTCTCGGTCCGGCACCCAAGCTCATTCCAGGTACATTCAGCCCAGCACTGAACGCACGCAATTCCTACGGTATCGACCGGGAGGTTCAACGCAGGCGTAATTTCACCGGCATCGAAGGCATCAACAATCAAGACCGAGCGATCGTTGAAAGCATGGGACCAATTTGCGATCGTTGGAATGAACATCTCGGTACATCGGACGTCGCGATAATCGCCATGCGCCGGCGTATGCTCGATGCTGCAAAATCACTGAATGCAGGGTCATCGCCGAAGGCTGCCCGCGACGGAAGCCTCTATCAGGTGAGACCGCTGGACATTATAGCCCCGATAGCAGACCTTCAAACCTTGGCCGCAACGCATAGCGATCGCATGAGGATAGCCGCAAGAAGCGGGAAATCAGTGGGTCCAGGCGACCGCGATGCTGAAAAGCCGGCAGAAAAGCAAATCCAAAGCCTGACGAATTGAGTGCGCATCACAGGTATGGAACAAGTCGGCCTCTGAACCAGTTGAACTGATGGAGCGCTGTTGCTTCAGAGCGCTGTTCAGGAGTCGGCATACGCTTAGGCACCAGCGGACGCCCTTTCGGCGCAGCGCGGCGTCACCGCTTTCCTTCGATTGCAATCTCTACGAGACAGGGCCGGTTTGCCGCGACAGCGCTCCTCAGGGTCGGTGCGATGTCGTCAGCCTTTTCGATCCTTACGCCTTCGACGCCCATGCCGGCTGCGAGATGCACGAAATCAAGCTCCGGTCCTGTGAGATCCATCTGCTGATAGGGATGCTGCGTCTCGGCTTCGAAGTTCTGGCGCCAGACATCCACATTGTGCTTGAGGATGCGATACTGCCGGTTGGCGAGGATGACAAACACAATTGGAAGCCTGTGGTGGGCTGCAGTCCAAAGCGCCTGGATGCTGTACATCGCTGAACCGTCGCCAGAGACGGCGACGACCGGGCGATCCGGCATCGCGATCTTGATCCCGATTGCGCCGGCAAATCCCTGGCCGATACCGCCGCCGCGTCCGCCGAAATAATCGCCGAAGCCCCGATAGTCGAACGACCGTGCAAGGTCGAGGCTCGCCGTAATGCTTTCATCGACGATCACGACATCTTCGGGCAGGCCGCGCCTGAGTTCGGCGGCCACCCGCGGCATCGAGTTCGGCTCGCGGTCCCAGCTCTTCTCAAGTCGTGCCCGATACGCCTCCTTTTCCCGTAAACGCAACTTACTGAGCGCCTCGTTGCGGCGTTTCGCTGCGAGCCTGAATTCCGGCGTCGCCCGGGAACGCACCGCATTCGTCAGCGAGCCAAGGCTCGTTACCATTTCGCCAACCACGCCGGCGTCGAGATGACAATTGAACGCCAGGCGCTCCGGCGACTCCTCGATCTGGAGAACGACCGCGCCGGCGGGAAAGTGGCTCCCCGCCGCATACCAGATGTCCTCGAAAAATGGGCCGCCCAGAAGCAACACGAGATCGGCATCGCCAAGCGCCTTGCGAACCTGAGCCGCATCGCTCGGGAGCGACTGGCGGTAGTTCGGATGGCTCGTCGGAAAGGACGCGTGGTGTCGCAGCCCCTCGAACCACACCGATGCGCCGATCGCTTCGGCAAGCGCGACGAGTTCCGCCTCGGCTTTGGACCGCGCCACGTCATCGCCGGCAATAATGACGGGATTTTTCGCTTTCAGAAGCAGCGCAGCAACCTCCAGAAGCCCTTTAGGGTCCGGCTGCGCGGAACGCCACAATCTGTCCGGTCCGATGGCCTCGATCGCTGTCTCCTGTTCCATCACATCGATTGGCAACGAGACGAAGACCGGCCCCTTCGGAGAATCGGTTGCCACCTTGAAAGCACGGCGCAGGATTGGAGCGAGTTCGTCGGCCCGTTCGACCTGCACGCTCCACTTGGTGACCGGCGCTGCCATCGCCACGAGGTCATGGCTGAGCAGCGGATTCGTGAGCCTCATGCGCGTATCTTGCTGACCTGCGGTCACCACGAGAGGCGAGTTGGCCTTGAACGCGCCGTACAGCGCGCCGATCGCATTGCCGAGGCCGGGGGCGACATGGAGGTTGGCAACCGCGGCGCGCCCCGTCGCCTGCGCATAGAAACTCGCCGCCCCGACCGTGACACCCTCATGCAAGGCCATCACATATTCGATCTGCGGATAGGCCGGCAGACTTTCCAGCAACGGTGTCTCCGTTGTCCCGGGATTGCCGAAGATATGGCGCACGCCGTGTGACACCAGAGATTCCATCAGCACACGACGTCCGCGCATTTCCTACCCCTTCTCTTCCCGCCCTAGAGCCAGGCAGCCTGCTTTCCCTGAACGATAGCATGGAGGTCGTATCGGCCAAGGGCCGTGTTTTGCATGGCCTCGTCGGTTGGCTCAAGTGGCCCGAGTGTCCTCGCAAGATAAGCTATGTAAAGGCCATTGACCAAAGAAGGTCCCGCGTCAGTCGATTGCCTGGGGGTAACAGCCTATCCTCCCAGCAGGCGCCGGCAAGTTTCGACAAAAACCTGCGCACCCATGACGACGTCGGCATCGCCGGTGTTTTCGTCCCAGTGATGACTAATGCCTCCGATCGAAGGCACAACAGCATGCCCGCAGGCATGATCGTGGCAAGAACCTGGGCATCGTGGCCGGCGCCGCTGGGCATGCGGATGAACCTGCCGTCGGCCAGGACGGTGCTCACGGCTTCGATTGCATCCTGAAATTTTCGATCCATCCTGGCCGGGGTACCTGTGCGAATACGTTCCATCGTGACGCTGCAGGGCCCTTCCGCGGTGGCTTCCTCCGCCATCGCACGCAGCAATGTCTCCAGCCGATCAATCACTGCCGGATCGTCATCGCGGATCTGAAACAGCATCTCTGCCCTGCCCGGGATGATGCTCGGCGCCCCGGGATCGAGGGTGATATGTCCGGTGGTCCAGACCGTGCGCGGACCGCTCAAGGCAGGAAAGCGGTCGTCTATCGACACACAAAATCTGGCCAGAGCCAGACCTGCATCCCTGCGCGCGACCATGCGGGTCGTGCCTGCATGATTTTGTTCACCTGCGAAGCTGATCCGGTATTGCCAGATACCGACGATAGACGTGACAATGCCGATTGCAAGGCCGCCGGTCTCAAGCGTGTCGCCCTGCTCGATATGGGCTTCCAGATATCCAACATACCGCCCTGGCCCGGCGGTGACGCGCGCGCGGCCGGCAAGACCCACATCTCGCAAGGCCTCACGCATGGTTCTGCCACTGGTGCGGTCGCGCGCGGCGTCAATGTCAGCTTCGGACACGAGGCCGGCGTAGGATCTGCTGCCGAGGAAATGACCGAAATGCCCCTCCTCATCGCACCAGGCAGCAACCTCAACTGTGCCCCCTGCGAAAGGATCGGAGTTGATCACACGGGCCGCTTCCAGGGCATAGATGACCCCGAGCGGCCCATCGAGCCAGCCCGCAAAATTCTGGCTTTCGAGATGCGAGCCCGCCAGCAGCTTCGGCCCAGGCTTCGGGCTCGTGCCGAGCACATTTCCGATGCCGTCAATCGACCCCGTGAGCCCGGCTTCCGGAAACCTCTCTACAAGCCAGGCCAGCGATCGCATATGTGGCTCGGAGAAGGTTGGCCTGTGGACCCCTGTCCTGTAGGCTCCCATGGCCCGGAGCGCATTAAGATCGGCGAGGACCCGCTCGCCATTGGCTGCAAACGATTTGTCAGACATGAGCGGCGGCCCTCAGCACCTCAGTGCGTAGTTCATCCCCGGGACGTTCCCCAAGCATGATAATTCCTGACATGGTGTGGCCATCCTAAGAGCATGGGCGCGGTAGATCGACCGCAAAAATTCGATCTGGACTAGGCGTGTGCTTCTTGCCCATACCGAGGGGCGGATTGCCATCATTCGATTCACCGCCTTTGCTTGTAGATTGGGCGATGGCGCGTTACTCCACTTCCCTTTGCTTGCTAGCCCGAGCGGCCATCCACAGGATTGAAGGCACGATGTCCGGTCCAGAAAGTCGCTTCTACGAGTCGCAGGGCCTTCGGCTGCATTATGCGGACTGGGGCAATGAGGAAGCTCCGCCCCTGATCCTGATCCATGGCGGCCGCGATCATTGCCGCAGCTGGGACGCAATTGCGCAATCGCTGCAACCCCATTTTCATGTGCTGGCACCCGATCTTCGGGGACATGGTGATTCCGACTGGACGAAGGGCGGTAGCTACGCCTTCACCGAATATGTGTACGATCTGACGCGTCTTGTACAAGGCGTTGCGGCACCTGAAGTGACAATCATCGGCCATTCGATGGGCGGGATGGTGGGCCTGATCTATTCGGGCTCGTTCCCGGATAAGGTTTCAACACTGGTGGTTCTAGATGGCGTGACTGTCCTGCCGGACACGAAGAGACCTCCAACGCATGAGCGGATCACAAAATGGGTCGGCCAGCTCGACAACCTGCATGACCGCGCGCCACGCCGCTATCGCACTATTGAAGAGGCGGCGGCCCAGATGCGGGCTCACAACAAGCGACTGTCCCGCGACCTTGCTCTGCAACTTGCGACCTATGGCGTGAGGCAAAACGCCGATGACACGTACAGCTGGAAATTCGATCCATACCAGCGCGCGATGGGCCCCCAACGGCTCTGGCCAGAAGACCATATTGCGCTGTGGTCGCGCATTACCTGCCCGACACTGCTGCTGCACGCAGACGAGAGCTTTCTCGGCGGGTNNCAGTAGCGGTCGTTCTGGCGTTGGCTTGTAACCATCATCGGGTCGCATGCAAAAGGAACACTGACCGATCATCTAATCGTCGCCTGAATCCTACGCATGACGACTATTGGCAAGTCGCTGCTCTCTAATGATTGCATGCCTCTGCCACCCGCACGCAGGAGCGGCTTGTGGCGCGCGCATCTCGCCGACCCGGCCGTGGCCAACGCTCAGGCGCTTGCGTAGCTCGCAGCCTAGGTCCGGCGTTATCGGCATTAACTTGGCGTTCAGCCTCGGCGAAGCCCGCGCCAGGCTCACCGAGAGCGCATGCAGGCCTTACCGAAATCACGATGCACCAGATTTTTCTTGAAGGAAGCGAAAGCCGGCAAGCGCGTGAACCTTGGTCACCGCCAGCAATTCGTCGAGGCTAACATGTTCGTCCGGCCCTCCCATATTATAGGGCGTGGGCCCGAATACCACCGATGGCACACCGAATAGCCGATAGAGCCGCGCATCGGAAGCGCCGACGCGCATGTTGATGGCGGGTTTGGCTCCCAGAATTTCCTGTGCCGCACCGGCAACCGTGGTCATGATTTCATGCGAGGGCGCGGTAAAATTGGGTTCGTATTTCTGGACCACCCGCATTTTCACACCCGGAATTTTAGCGAGTTGTTGGCGCAGCCGCGCTTCGATATCCCCCGTATTCAGGCCAACCGGCAGCCGGATGTCGGCCCTCGCGATCGCGTGGGTGGGAACAAGGTTTGGGGAGACGCCGCCTTCAATGACGCCGATATTGACCGTGACCTTGCGCAGCACCTCGGACTCTCCGGCACCTGACAATGGTTCCGAAATCGCCTTGGCCGCTTCGATGGCGGCAACGACCATCGGCGGCTCGTCGGCTTGCAAGGATTCAAGTTGCTTGAGTACATCCAGGGCCTCACGCAGCCGGTCGATGGCGTTGATGCCCTTGTGGACGTGAGCGCCGTGGGCCGGCTTGCCTTCGGCCTCGATCTCGACCCACAACAGGCCCTTCTCTCCGAAACGCACCACCATCGGTGAGCCGACATCGCCTGAAATCATCGCGTCGCCCCGCGCTTGCGGGTGATGTTCCAGCAGATGACGGGTCCCGAGCGCGCCCATGCTTTCTTCATCGCCCGCCAGCGTCACCACGATTTCTCCCCGCCAGGCATCGCGGTGCGCGCCAAGAATACTGGCCGCGAGAATCGAGGCGGCGATTCCACCCTTCATGTCGGAGACGCCACGGCCAAACAGCAGGCCGTCTTTCACGACACCGCCCAAAGGCGGCACCGTCCAGCCGAGATCCTCGCCGATCGGGAACGTATCGAGATGGCCGTTGAACACGAGACGCCGGCCCGGCCGATGCGCGGCCAACCGACCAATCAGGTTGACGATGCCGGGCGCCGCCACCACCCGCTCGATCGTCATCCCGGGAATGGCGCGCAACAGCGCCTCGGCGGCATCCGCCACCTGTGTCACATCGCCCGGTGGATTCGGGGATGCGGCGCCGATCAATTGGCGCGACATCTCTATCAGGCGATCGGCCGAAGCCGAGACGGCATCGATGATCAGCTTCTCGGTCGCAGCGGTGGAATTCAACTCAACGGCTTGCAAGACGGCGCTCCCAGAAACGAATGGCCATCGCCAGCGGCCAGCAGATGGCGAAGTAGATGACGGCGATGAAGGTGAATATCTCAAGCGGACGAAACGCGGTGGCGGATAATTCCATGCCGCGGCGCGTGATCTCACTGACCGAAATGACCGACGCCAGCGAGGAGTATTTGATCAGCTGGACGAAATTTGCAGCCAGCGGCGGCAGGGTCAGACGGATGGCCTGAGGCAACACGATCCGCACAAAGGACTGCGGCGGCGTCAGGCCGAGCACTTGCGCTGCCTCGCGATGCCCCTGCGGAACCGCCTGGATGCCGGCGCGATACGCCTCGGAAATAAACGCGGACGAATATACCGAGAGCCCGATGATGGCGGCCGGCAACGCCTCGATCTGGAAATTGAACACGATGGGCAGCACATAATAGACCCACAGCAATTGCACCAGGATCGGCGTATTGCGGATGATCTCGCCGATGCCAAGGCCGAGATACCGTAGCGCGCGATAGCGGGACATGTCGAGGCCGGCGATGACGAGACCGCCGGCCATCGACAACACCAGCGTGACAGCGGAGATCAGCAGCGTGAGCTGCAACCCCGACATCAGGAAGCCGAAGTTTGCCGGGATCACGTCCCAACGAAACTGATAAGCCATGGTGATATCCGATATCTAGGGCGCGATGCTGCCGTCGAGTTTGTATTTCTTCGCAATCGTCAACAGCCGGTTGTCGAGTTTGATGGTGTCGATGAAGAGATTGACGTAGTTGAGCCAGATCTGGTCACCGGGAGATATGGCGTAGCCGACCAGCGTCGGCGCCAGTCTTTCCGGAGGGTCGATGCTGACAGCCCAGTCGAACTCTTCCTTGGCGCGCAGCACGGTCGGATAATCGACCATGATGGCATCGACGCGCCCGGCGGAAAGCTCAGCCTCGCGCGTCGTCGGCGGCTGGATCGAGGCGATGGTGGCCTGCTTGAAATAACCCTTGGCGACGTTCTCGATATAGCTCCCCAGCAGCACCGCGATCTTGATCCCGGGCTGGTCGAGGTCGGCCCAGACCTTCACCTTGCCGCCGATTTTCGTGACGGCGTAGACACTAGCGAGCATATAAGGCTTTGAGAATTCAACCGCCTGGGCGCGCTTCAACGTCGCGCCCAGCGCAAACATTCCGATTTCGCATTTGTTGGCCTGCAGGTCCGCGACGAAGGTGCCGAAGCTCGATTCCACGAATTGAAGTTCGGCGCCAAGTTCAGCTGCCAATTCCTTGGCAAGATCGATGTCGAGACCGCTGAGTTCGTTGGTCTTCGGATTGCGGAAGGAAATCGCGTAATACAGCGGATACATGCAAACCCGCAATTTCCTGTTCTTGGTAACTTCGAACAGGCGCGATTGCGTCTGCTGAGCAGAGGCTGGGGCAGTGAACAGGCCGACCGCAAGGCCGACAGCCATCCATCTGGCAATCACGAGTTTTGATTTGAGCAACACGGTAAAACTCCCTTTCAAATTTCCAGGATGTCGAGAAATTTTCGGGCGCGGTCGCTGGAGGGTTCGGTGAAGAACGCCGTGGGAATCCTGTCCTCAACGACAGAACCCTGATCCATGAAGATCAACCGCGTGCCGACATTGCGTGCAAATCCCATCTCGTGGGTGACGACGAGCATGGTCATGCCCTCCAAGGCGAGCGATCGCATGACGGCGAGCACCTCGCCGCGCAGTTCGGGATCGAGCGCCGATGTAGGCTCATCAAACAACAGGATCTGAGGGTTCATCGCCAGCGCGCGCGCGATCGCGACGCGCNNCGATGCCGAGCATCGTGAGCAGCGAACGCGCTTTGTTCCGCACCAGGGCTTGGAGCGCGAGACGGACGATGGCTTGCGCGTTCATGCGGCATCCTTTTCGTTCATGCGATCGGAGACGACGCGTCCGTCGCGGAACGTGACGATGCGCCGCGCGTGATCGGCGACGTCCGGCTCGTGCGTCACGAGCATGATCGTTATGCCCTGCTCGTCGTTGAGCTCGCGGAAGATGCGCATCACGTCTTCCGAGGTCTTGGTGTCGAGCGCCCCGGTCGGCTCGTCGGCTAAAATGAGCGCGGGCGAGTTGACGAGCGCGCGCGCGATCGCGACGCGCTGCTGCTGGCCGCCCGACAGCCGTGCCGGATAGGCATCGCGCTTGTCATAGAGGCCGACCTTTTCGAGCAGCGCTTCGGCCTGCGCGATCGCATCAGCGCGCCTGATACCCTTCACCCGCATCGGTGCTTCGATGATGTTGCCCGTGACCGTCTTGTGCGGCCACAGATTGAAATGCTGAAATACCATCCCGACATCGGCGCGAACCGCGCGGGCGTTGCGGCGACTTTCCGAGGTCGACACGGCTTGCGATATGATGCGACCATCGAACCTGATTTCGCCTGCGGACGGGGTCTCCAGCATGGCGAGGCAGCGCAGCAAGGTTGTCTTTCCGGATCCGCTCGGGCCGATCACCGAGACCACTTCTTTTGGCGCGAACGAAAGGGTAATGCCGCGCAGCACCTCGGCCGCGCCAAAGCGTTTGGTCAGGGCTTCGGCTTCCATCAATGCGGTCAAGCGCCCCTCCCTGTGGCTCGGCTCAGCAAAAGAGTTCGCTATGGATTTGTAAAAATGGCACCATGGCGTCATAATCAACTGCCCAAAGATCAACACATAAGCCAAAATCAGGCAATAACCAAAATTTATGCAAATGGATTTCAAGCTACTCGAAACTTTCAAGGTCGTGATTGAGACGCGCTCGGCCACCCAGGCAGCGGCCATGCTGGGGGTCACTCAGCCTGCGATCAGCGCCCAGCTCGGACGGCTGGAAGACATGCTTGGATTGACGCTGTTTGATCGAACGGGCGGACGCCTGAAGCCGACGACTGAAGGCCTGTCGTTCTATGCGGAAGTTGCCAAGGCACTGGACAACATTTCACACCTGGAACAAGCCGCTGAAAACATTCGAAAAGGAAGCCTCGGCCGGCTTGTGATCGCGTCCCATCCAAGTGCTGGAATATCGCTGCTGCCGGGCCTGATCTCGGCTTTCCTGAAGAGCCATGCCGGGGTCTCGGTTCGCCTCATAACCAGAAATTCTGAAATTGTCCGCAGCCTGTTCCCTTCCCAGCTCTACGACATCGGCTTGACCGAGTTGCCGATCGATTATCGGGATATCAAAGCCGTCAAGTACCGGCTGCCCTGCGTCGCCGTGTTGCCCAGGGGGCACGCACTGGAAGCCCAGAAAGTGATCACGCCGGCGATGCTTTCCGGTTTTCCCTTTTTCGCCATCAGCCGCGAACGGTCCAGCCACCATGCCATCGCGCGAGCCTTCACTGACGCGGGTGCTGTTTTCAATCTGGTCGGCGAAGCAGAATTGTTTGCGTCGATCTGTGCGGTCGTGGCTGCCGACGGGGTCGTATCGGTGATCGATCCTTGGACAGCGGACTCATTCGGCCTGGGCGTCGTTGTTCGACCATTTGTACCGATTGTCTCCTACGAGATTGCCGTCTTTCACTCCGCGGATCGTCGGCCGTCGACGATCGCGTCCGATTTCCTGGCATTGATCGACCAGCGCTTAAGAAGTCTTGGATCGACGCCGCAGCGCGTGCGTAGCGTGCCTACGAACATGGCTCACCTACCGGCATGAAACCGGCTCTTGGCCAGTTTTTCATTGTTGCTATTTTAATAGAAAGGGTCGGCAGCGTCCAATCGCTTGAGTCACCCTTTTACTGACGTCCGCGGATGGCACTGGCTGACGCCCGCGGTTCGTCGGACGACTGCTTTGCGCCAGAAGCCGCCACTCGTTGGCGGGAGGTGGAAAGCCATGCTGCATTGGCCGCCTCGATCACCTTCAATACCGAACCGCCAAGCCCAAACTACTTACCCCCCTTAGTTTCGTAATACGGAATCTGATGAAAATCAGCATGATCTTCTGCTTCGCTCCTGACAAAAGCAACAAAGACGCGCTCGTACGCCGCTCCAGATAATAAGCGCAGCAACGTCGCGACTTTTGGACTCTGGTGCGTCTCGGTGGACCTTCGCCGCAATCACGAACGCGACGTCTGAAATTGTCCTTGCGCTTCGCAGCTTGGAACGGCCGAACATGGATTTTTCGTTAACGACGGAACAGCAGTTGAGAGTTGGCGCTGCCAAGCGCATGGTCGAAGATCACATCGAGCCCATTCTTGACGCCAACGACCGGGACAAGGGCCTGCCTAAGGCTGCTGTTCTCAAGATCATGGCGAAGGCTGCGGGGCTTGGGCTAACCAGCGCGCGGATCCCCAGGGCTGGCGGCGGCGCCGGGATGACCATGCTGGACTATGGGTTGATGGGAGAGCAGATTCCCCCCGCTGTGGGCGTAATTCTTCAGACCCACGAGGCCACGACCACCCGAATGTACCACGGCTGCTCGATGGAACAGAAGGAAAGGTACCTTTCTGACTTGATGGGCGGCCAGCGGATTACTTGCACAGCGAGCACGGAGCCCGATGTCGGTTCCGACCCTCGGGGCATCAAGACGTCCGTGTCAGAAGCAACAGATCATCTTGTCGTTTCCGGCAGCAAGGTGTGGATTTCGAATGCGCTGGTGTGCGACGTGATGAACGTAACCTGCCTGCTCACGAGAGATAACGGGAGTTCGGGCGTTGTCAGGGTCCTCGTCGATAGGGCCGAATCGGATTTTGAAACCCACGAGCTCGACATCCTGGGTCTTCGTCAATCTCCTCTGGGCAACGTCGTGTTCAAGGAATGCCGGGTTCCGAAGCGCAACGTCTGCCCGGACAATGGCGATACGGCAAAGCTGCTGACATTAGTCTGGCTGGCGAACCGACCTCTGATCGGACTGATGGCCGTTCACCTTGCACAGAAGGCTCTCGACGCCGCCCGCTCCTATGCGGGAATAAGAAAGCAATTTGGCCGGTATATCGGCGGCTTTCAGCTGATCCAGAATGACCTCGCAGAAATCGAGACAGCCGTGCTGACAAGCCGTCTCGTTTGTTACAACGCACTTGCCGCCATCGATCGAGGGGAGCGCGCCAATGGGCTTTCCGCAATGGCGAAGCGATACGCGGTCGAATCCTGTGATCGCGCCATCGCACTTGCCATGCGCATTCACGGCGCTGCGGGCCTGAGCAGGGAACTAGGACTGGAGCAGCTTGCGCGCGACGTTCGTACGATCTCGATACCCGACGGAACTCCGGGCATTCTTTCCCTGATCCAGGGACGCGAGCTCACGGGCATCGACGCCTTTCGCGGCTAATCGAATGATGCGAAGGTGCTCCTATGAAAGTCTATGAACTCCGGGATAATTCAGGCCCTTCCGGCTTAATGGTGGTCGAGAAGCCCATTCCCAAACCCGGAATTGGCGAAGTCCTGGTCCGGATACGTGCCGTCACGCTGAACTATCGTGACCTTTTGATCCTGAAGGGCGGATACGGATCGCACCAGAAATTGCCGCTTATTCCGTTATCGGATGGCGCCGGCGTCGTCGAGGCGATCGGTCCGTCCGTGCGGCGTTTCAAGCCGGGCGACAGAGTCGTTGGCGGCTTCTTCGATAACTGGATCAGTGGCGGCCCCACAAAGGAAAAAATCGAAGGCGCGTTGGGCGGATCCGTTGACGGTGTGCTCGCCGAATACCGGATCTTTCGTCAGGACGTTTTGGTTATGACGCCTTCTCATCTGTCAGATGAAGAAGCTGCCTCGTTACCATGCGCCGGTCTCACGGCATGGAATGCCGTGGTCAATCTGGGAGGAGTAAAGCCCGGCGATGTCGTGCTGACACAGGGCACCGGCGGCGTTTCGCTGTTCGCGCTTCAATTTGCCAAAATGAGCGGTGCCCGGGTGATTTCAACATCGTCGAGCGACAGCAAGATCGTCAGATTGAAACAGTTGGGTGCCGATCAAACCATTAACTACACATCGGTGCGCGAATGGGGGAAGCTCGCTCGTGAATACACCAATTCGCGAGGTGTCGATCTGGTTGTCGAAGTCGGTGGTTCCGGCACACTCAACGAATCGATCCGGGCAACGCGAATCGGAGGCTCTATCGCGTTGATAGGGGTGCTCGCCGGCCCGGCGCAAGGTGATACTCGTCTGCCGCTGATCGTCATGCAGCAACAGCGCATCCAGGGGGTCACCGTCGGGTCGGTTGAAAACCTTCAGGCCATGGTTGACGCGATCGCAGCGAACGAAATGCATCCGGTTATGGATCAACCATTCTCCTTTGAGAACGCCAGGGATGCTTTCGCGTACATGGCTGCGGGCAAGCACTTCGGGAAAATTGCAATTACAATCCCCTGATCATGGAAAGGTTGGCTTTAGTGTCGCTACCGCCGCCGGCACCGAATTGGACGGTATGGCGAACAATCCGAGGATGGCTCCTGCCAACATCATCACGCCGACTACAGCGAGGCCGATGAACAAGCTGCCAGTCTCCACCTTCAGGTAACCGATGATCGATGGGCTGACCCCGCTGCCGATGGCTCCAACCATACTGACGGCGGCGATGCCGCCTGCCTTTCCTTTTCCACGGAAGTAAGAGGTTGGGACCGTCCAATAGATGCAGGCGATACAGAAGCTGCCGATCGCGGCAAACGTCAGGACCAGAGCCGTGAGCGTGACGTTTCCGGCGGCTAACGGCAGCGCGAACAAACTGAGAGCGCCAAGCGCGCCGGAGGCGGTGAAATGCCAGCGGCGTTCCAGCGCGCGGTCCGAGTTGTAGCCGATCAGCACCATCGCGGCCGCCGATACTACGGAAATGGCCCCGGTCACCCAACCGATCAAACCGACGTCGGCAAGCCCCGCCGTCTTCAGCAGACTCGGAGTCCAGAAGCTGACGGCGTTGATGCCGCAATTGACGGTGAAGCTCATAATCATCATCGCGTAGATCATCGGGTCCTTGAAAACATCACCAAAGTTGTGCGTGAAGCCCCGACCGCCTTTCTGCCTGTCCGATTCGAGATCGCGTTCAAGCGCCGCGCGCTCCTGCTCGGTCAGCCAATGCGCCTGGGCCGGACCGTCCTGCAAATAGGCATAGGCGACAAACCCGAGGATAACGGCCGGGATACCCTCCAGCAAAAACAGCCATTGCCAGCCGCGAAACCCTCCGACATCGTTGAGGTGCTGCATAATCATTCCCGAAATGGGGCCACCAATAACTCCGGAGAGCGGGATCGCCATCAGGAACAGGCTCGTCACGCGGCCACGATACTGATCGGGGAACCAGTAGGTCAGATAAAGCAAAATCCCGGGAATAAAGCCTGCCTCGGCAGCCCCGAACAGAAGCCTGATAATGTAGAGTTCGCCCGCGGTTCGGATAAACATCTGCGCTGCGGTCAAAAGGCCCCACAGCACCATGATTCGTAGCAGCGTTTTACGAACGCCGATCCGCGCCAACACCAGGTTGCTGGGGATATCGAACAAACTGTAGGTAATGAAAAACAGACCAGTCGCAAAACCGAAATGAGCGTCGTTCAACCCGAGATCGCCCAGAAATTGCAATTTTGCAAATCCGATGTTGACGCGATCTATGTAGCAAATCAGATAGAGGCCGAGCAGGAACGGAATAAGTCGCCACGATACTTTCGCATAGAGTTTCGCACTAGCGACGCTGGCGTCCGCGTTCAACCCTGTCATGGCCGTCATCCCTGTGGTTGTTTTTTTTGCTGGAAAACATCAAATTGCGCCGCGCCGCTTGAGTTCTGACTGTTGCTGCTCGGACAGACCGAGCCATTCTCCATATACGGTGGCATTATCAGTCCCCAGCGCGCCGGCCGACCAGCGGTTCTCGACCGGATCCGTCGCGAAGCGCGGGACAACCGCTTGCATCGCAACCGTTCCGAAATCCACATCGGCTACCGGAGCGATTGCCTTTCGCGCTACCAATTGTGGATCTTTGGCAACCTGATCCATGCTGTAGATTGGCGCAAGCGTTCCTTGCGCGGCATTGAAGGAGGTAAGGACAAATTCAAGATCGTTTGCCAGGCACCAGTCGGAAAAAATGTTATTCAGTTCATCGCTGTGCAGGCAGCGCTCCCCGTTGCCTATGTAGCGGGGATCATCGATCAGGTCTGCTCGGCCGATCGCGCGGCAATTGTTTTTGAATATCGCATTGGTGGAGCCGGATAAAGTAACCCAATGACCGTCGCGGGTCTTGTACACCGCGGACGGGGCCGAATACTGGTTGCGGTTTCCCGAGCGCTCGCGGACGACGCCAAGCTGTTCGTATTCGATCGGCAGAAAATCCATAATGCGCAGCGTTGCTTCGCACAGGGAAAGATCGATTTCTTCGCCCGGCGCGTCCGGATGAGCGGCCCGCTTCCAGCAGGCCGCTAGAATTCCAACGGCGCCGAACAGGCCGCCCAGCGCATCGCCGACCGGATATCCGGCGTGCATTGGTTCGCCATCCCGCTCGCCCGTAATGTAGGTGAGACCAGCCATCGCCTCGAATACCCGGGCAAACGCAGGTCGATCGCGGTACGGACCGTCCTGGCCGAAACCAGTCGTCCTTAGGATCACGAGTTTGGGCTGGATCGACCAAAGGACCTCCTTGGTCAATCCCCAGCGATCGAGTGTGCCTGGCCGGAAGTTTTCTACCAGGACGTCAAAGCGCGGCAAGAGCTGCTTCACGAGTTCGAGACCCTCGGGGGTACGAAGATCGAGCGTGATAAGTTTCTTGTTGCGGTTGATGACCTTCCACCACAGTGATTTTCCGTCGCGGAAAGGACCAAAATTCCGCGCGCCGTCGCCAACCCCTGGCATTTCGACTTTCAGCACATCCGCCCCGTAATCCGCGAGCAAGGTGGCCGCGAACGGCCCCGCGATGACGGTCGCCAGGTCGAGAACCCGTAAGCCTTCCAGTGGGCCGCTCATCGTCTTCTCCCTTCGCCTGGCAAACGGCGCTTAACATCCGATCAATGCCGGAATCCGCGGCCCGAACTCAAAGTGGGGCCGTCCTCGCACCCTTTCCTTTTTTGGAAACAGGAGTTCGCGGCGCGACGTCTCTTGGGAGGCTTTTGCCAGCAACCACACAAAAGCACTTGCTGATTTTCAACTGATTCCGTATTACGGAATCCGGTAGGAGGGTATTTCCGGCATGACCGCAGAAAATCCGGTGGAGCCGGTGATTCGAGCGCTGCAGGTGCTCGAGGCACTCAATCGCAAACCAGCAAGCAGTCTCGGCGAAATGCACGCAGTGACCGGTCTGCCGAAACCGACGCTCGTCCGCTTGCTGGGCACCCTCATTGCGGCCGGGTACGCCACACGCATCTCGAGCCAAGCAGGATACCGGATCACCGGGCATGTGCTGGCGCTCTCCAGCGGGCTGCGTTTCATCGATCGGATCGTCGACGCCGCTGTGCCGGCCATGAGCGAATTTACCCGGGACCACGCATGGCCCCTTGCGCTCGCAAAGGTTCGCGACGGCGTCGTCGCCCTGCTCCATAGCACGGGCTCCCAGAGTCCGTTTTCGTTCGAGCGCGTCGGGTACAATATGACCTACCAGCTCATGTACACGGCCATGGGGCAGGCCCACCTCGCCTTCTGCGATGGCGAAGAACGCAAGCGCCTAATCCGCGACCTGCTTCCTGACCCAAAGCTTGAGCTTCTGGGCCTCCGCACTGTTCAATCGATCGACGCGCATCTTGCTGCGGTTCGGCGCCGTGGTTATGCGGTGACGCTAACATCGCGCAATCTAAAATTGCTCGGCCTCGCAATCCCGGTGCGGCAGGGACGCCAGGTTCATGCCTGTCTCGTCTTGCGTTTTCCACGCTCTGTGATGACGCCCGAACAAGCCGCCGAACGGTACCTAGAGCCGCTCAATGCAACGGCGCGTGCCATTGTAAAGACGCTTGTTGCACAGGATCGGGTGACCTGAGGCTGGCTTTGCCGTTTCTCGGCGGCCCCGCCCGCATTCAGACAAGAGCCTCTCGAATGAGGGGCCGCAGCCAGTTAGAACAACTTTAGAGCTTTTGGCCAATGACTGCCTTGCGCCATGAGCCGCCGTTGTCGGCGAACGGATGCACAGGCGCGCGGTCTTTAAGCAATAGCTTAATCAGCCGCAATTCCAGATCGGCCCGATCGGCGTCCGCGTCCAGCAAGGGCCGAAGCTGCCGCCATTGTAGCGACCACCGTAAAAGCCGGGCCGGCCAAAATAGTGCCGGTCGCCATCGTACCCATAATAACTTGGGATTGGATCGATATACCAAGGGCGCCGGTTGTGGCGCGCCATGTGCAAAACCGAAGCTTTCTGGGCGTAAGCTGGAAGGCTGTTATTCGGTGGCTGATGATAGCCCGGCAGGAAGCCGTAGCCATGCCAGCGCGGCGCCAGCCGGTTATGAGCCGGCGCAGCGGGCGCGACGACCGGCAGCAACGATAGGACTATAGCGATCGACAGAAACACGAGGCGCGACATAAACACACCATAGACGGCCGGCTGTTGGGACGCGATTCAAATCTGAGTGCACAGTCCAGCGCAACTGCTTCCGGTTCGCTTGCGAAACGGCTGCTTTGCCAATAGCCGCCATTCGCAGCGGCATGGCCGCCGCGCGCGGCACCTGCGGCCGCCGTTTTCATTTTCTTGCACGCGTCACCAAAAGGGATGGTGGATATACTCGTCACTTTGACGCTGGTACACTTGGGCTTAGCCAACCAGACCATCCGAAAGCCAACATTAATCTAATATCCCAGCAACTTGGTAGGCCGGAGATGCAGCTATGGCACCTCCGGGATCTGAAAGCCAAGGGCTGCCCTCGGAAGTTATATCGCGAATACCCGCCGAAGAATCAAGATTCATGAACGGGAGTAATCGCATAAGTCGTTACGTTGGCCGCGTTGCGGTCAAGGCGCCTAAATCTCAGTCCGAGCTCAACCTTTGTAACCCAGCCCCGGAAGAGTATGCCGACCAACTGAGCGGTCATCGGTCGGTTCTGCAACTTCGGGAGCAGACTTTTCAGGTTCTCTTCGACCCCCCGACAGACCTTGGCCTGTGAGGCTGTGCCCTCCACCTCCAACTCGTCCAGGACATCGTATCTCGCATTCTCAAGCCTCGCGATAACCTCACCGACCGTGAAGGACGAATCGTTGAAAAGCTGCCGAAGGCCCGTGAAGACCGCGCCGCGCGCCGCTTTCTCGGGGTCCTCGGATTGGGCGGCTGCCATCGCCTCGGCCGGATCTCGGTAGCCGTACCAGACCATCAGACTTCGAGAAACGTCAGACCAACCCTCAAAGCTGCCGATCTTGGGCTGGATCGGCTTCGCCTCCCCGCGTTGAGTAGCAAGCAGGTAAGCCCGCAAC
The DNA here is from genome assembly GCA_003165335.1 of Rhodospirillales bacterium. GTDB lineage: Bacteria > Pseudomonadota > Alphaproteobacteria > BOG-932 > Roseiterribacteraceae > BOG-932. The sequence continues at coordinate 34,979 of PLTD01000197.1, forward strand.
ACGGTCAGGATTGCCGCCACATAGGCCCCTCTGTTTTCGATCAGGAGGCGATCAGGACGGAGATTGAAGTTCCGCAACTCGGGCTTTTCCATTCCGGCATCAAGCTCAACGAACAGCGTTCGCCTCGCAAGATTTTCGTCAACTCGGACACCGTTCCCGTTAGCCAAAACCATCGGCATGCCGCTGA